>JAOAQY010000180.1 GCA_025210965.1 Tissierellales bacterium | reverse complement strand
GTTCTTACCATCTGTAATTGCAGCTGGAACTATTCAAAATCCAATGACATTGTTTATAATAGCTGCAGTATCAGTAACACAATTAATTTACATGTCAGAGGTTGGTGGATTGTTACTAGGATCTAAGATTCCAGTTAAAATTTCAGACTTGATTATCATATTCTTGGAGAGAACAATTATAACATTGCCAGTAGTAGTTCTTATGGCAAATATGTTCTTTTAGAAGTTTATAAATATTTGAATTATAGAACTCCTCAACAATTATTGGTTGAGGAGTTTTTTTGATTAGTAGTTTGATTAGTAGTTTATAGTAGTGGAAATGATTGTTTATATAATGAAAAAATTGATTTTGAAACAAAGAATTAAATATTCTATAGAATATAGCATTGACTGCGCTGTTTTTTTATGTCATTATATAAATATAGTTATTTAGGAAGTGCAAGTATTAGATTTTCTAATAAGCTAGGTTTTATAGTCTCAGCAAAGTCAAATAATATAAAATTAGAACTAGAAAACATGTTCCCAAATAGGGAATATATTTTTGAAAATATATATTCTATAGAATCTAGAATGATAGGTTTTGTTTTTTGAAATTTAGAATAATTTTATCAAATAGATTTTTGATAAAAGAGCTGGTGGACATATGACCAATATAATGATTTGTAAGGAGAGGAAGAAATGAAAAAGAAAAGAAATACATTTATATTTATCGTTTTAAGCATTTTAATCTTATTTACAGGGAAACTAGGATACGATTATTATTCACAAATGCAAGAAAATGAACAATTAAGAGAAGAAGAACAAACACAAAAAGAAAAGAAGTTTGCTTGGGATCATAAATTTACTGAGACGCAGGTTAAAGAAGATCTAGAAATATTCAAAAAGTATGTTATTAATGTTTTCCCATATTCAGACGTGAATGATGTAGATATTAATGACGAAATAAGCAAATTAGATAAGATAAGTAGAGAAAATGATGGATTAAATTATTTAGAGTTACAAACTGGTATTGAAGAAATTGTTAATAAATATATTGACGGACATGCAGTTGTTGGAAAAGCTCCAAGAGACTATTATTCAAAAGTTATGAAAGATAAGTTATCTTCTTTTGAAAATAGGTATCTTCCATTCAACTTTGATTTTATCGAGAATAAATTTGTTGCAACTAAATCAGATAGAAGTGGTTTTTTAGAACAGGAATATCCATATATTACAGAAATACAAGGGAAAACTATTGAAGAATGGATACGATTAACTTCAAAATTTTATCCAAGTGGTTCGTCACAAAGAAACAATTATAGAGCATATAGACAATTGAGGGCATTTGATGAGCTAATGGTAAAATTGGGATTAGAGCCTTTGGAAAAGATTGATGTTGTTTTAGAATCAGAAAACGGGGAAAAACTAGAGAAAACATATGAAATATCATCTGAAATTCCCGAAGATGATTTAAAAAGAATTGAAGAAGCAGAATCTAGGATAATACAAACTGAAAAACAAAACATTGGATATCTGAGAATTGCTCAAATGCGTCCAGATACAGTAAAGCCAGATATAGAAAAATGGATGCCACAATTTTTAGATACAGATGCATTGATTATAGATATTCGTAACAATGGAGGAGGTACAAGAAAATCGTATACAGAGTTTCTTAACTATTTAGTGAATGAAGATGAAATCAAAATTGCTAATGTTGCACGTCATAAAATTTCAGAAGATGATGAAATGAATGAAAGGATTCAATCAAGCTTGAATAATAGAATGTTATATAAAAAGGATAGTAATCATTTTACAGATAAAGAGATGAGAGCTATAGAAGATTTTGAAAAAAGCTTTAGGCCAGAGTATATCGTAGATAAAAATCAATTTAGCGATAATTATTATATGGTTATAAGTAAGAAAAATAAAAATATTCCAACATATCAAAAACCTGTTTATTTATTAATTGATGAAGGAATATTTAGTGCAGCTGATATATTTGCAACTATACTGAAAGAATTAGACAACGTAACTTTAGTTGGAAGACCAACAGGGGGTGGTAGTTCGTCAAGTTCTACTTTCTATCTTCCAAATTCAGCAATTCCATGTAAAATGGGACGAATGATTTCCTATAAAGCTAATGGAGAACTAATGGATTTACATGGTGTGCAACCAGATGAATACATTAAAGTTTCGCCCAATTACTATGTAGATGAAAGTGAAGATGAAATATTAAATTCAGTTATTGAAAAAATTATAAAATCATAATAAAAATAAAAGGTTATAGAAATCTAAGGATTTTTGTAACCTTTTATTTTGCTATGAGTATTTAAAATATTATAACAAAGCTTGCAATATTAAATCACATAGATTGTTTAAAGCTTTCTCGTAATCACTATCGCAAAGATAAGTAATAGAGATTCTAAGTTCATTGTGTTTGGATTCACTAGGATAACAAATTGCACCTGGAAGAAAAGTAATACCTAGAGGATAAGCTTTGTCAAAAAGCAATTTTTCAGTAGAAATGTAAGTAGGCAATTGAATCCAAATATTGTAACCT
>JAOAQY010000179.1 GCA_025210965.1 Tissierellales bacterium | reverse complement strand
TTATAGTCTGAGTTTATGATATCTATTTTATCCCCATTTACGATATATGATCGGTGACAGGTTATGAATCTATGATCCAATTTTGATTTTATACTTTTAAGTGAATCGTAGAATTCTAGTTCGTAATCACTAGTGTGCAGAGTGATTTTTTTAGATGAGTTCTTGGCATCTATGAATAATATATCGCAAAAAGCAATTTTATAAATTTCACTTTTTTGTTTTATGATTAAAAAGTCGTCGTTATTTTTTTCTAAATACAGCCTAGTACCTATTTTCAAGGCTTTATATAAATTCGCATCTAAATCGAAATCTTTATTTATAAAATCTAGAACCTTCAGTTTGTATTTAAAAACATTATAAGATAATTCAACGTGACTCGTTAGAAATATTATCTCACTCTTGTAGTCGTCTTCGCGTATAGTTTTTGCCAATTGAAGACCGTTTTTAGGTCCGTTAATTTCGATATCTAGTAGATAGATACAATGATCTTCACTGGTAATTTCATTTTCTTTATAATTCATTACTTCTTCAAAATTGTCAAAAGTAGATATTTTGAAATGAGGTATTGGATTTTTTTCCACAAAATCTTTTATTATTTGTTTCGTTTGAATTTGCATATTTAGTTCATCTTCACAAATTATGAAATACAACATATGACAAAACCTCCTAATACAATATAAATATAAATTTTTATAGTACATATTTCATTGAATATGCATTATATAAAATATTATAGCAGAAATTGTATACAGATTCAGCAAAATATAAGTTCATTATACAAAAATCTGATAAGAAAGATTGAAACTACCCAAAAAATGGTATAATATCAGCATATAAGTGAATTATCAAAAAATTATATGGTTATGGAGGCATATATGAAGAATAGAAAAATTTTTTTCGGTATTTGCTTGGCTATAATATTTGTTTCAACAATTGGAGTATTATATTATAAAAATAATTCAATAGAGCACAAAATAAAAGCTGAGATTGAGCAAATTATAGAAAAAGAGAAATCATCAAAGTATTTTGAGGATAGTGAATACAACAAAATTCGACAATTCATAGATAAAATGACGGTTGTTAGATATACAGAGCCTGAGGTGAAAGTGTTCAAGATTCCAGATAGCAATACATTATCAGTACTATTTAGAGCTAAAATTGAAAATGTGGAAGAAGGTGAGGCTATATCCTATATGACTTTAACTTTAAATGATGAAGATAAGGTCGATAGTGTAGTCATTTCATCGTGGATAACTATATCTAAGGAAAAAAGTAATTTTTAAAGGAGCATTGTTTATGGAAAAGACAATGATGAAAAAGGTTGAAAAGTGGATACTAGTAGCACTTATTATAGCGATTATAACTATAATAGCTATGACTGTGAAATTATTTGATTATATGATGGATCAAAAGCAAGAAGAAGAGGTAGGGCAGTTGTCAAAGATGATAAGCCACGCTATAGACAACTCTGTTCATGCGGAATCCGTGATAGAGTCATATATTGGAGATTTACTTAGAGAAAGGTCAGCGGATTTATTAGAAGATATAAAGGGCAAGGATGCAGAGAAGCTTACAATTGATGATTTAGAACATCTGAAATCGAAATATCAGCTTTCAGGGGTAGCTTTATTTAAAGACTATGGAGATGATATCAAGATAGAGAAATCAACTTCCGAAGGAGAAATTGGGTTATCTACAAAACGATGGGGCTTTTGGTATACAGCCTTTCGTGAGTTATTAGAGAAAGGAAGTGTAAGTCTCAATAAAGGATACTCTATAGGGAATTTTTGGGTTGGGCCTCGTTCACTTGCTTATGGTCAAGATGGATATTATTTATTTGCATATGAAAGAATTCCAAATGAGCCGTATTTGATGAATATTTATGTAGATGACAGAACGGCATTTGGTTTAATAAAAGAAACTGATCCAAATGTTTTAATTAAAAATTTAATAGAGGAGTCTAACTTCATAGACGAAATTGCAGTAATAAATGTAGAGGCTTGGAATGATAGATTTGCAGAAGAAGATAGATCACATTTGCAGGATTTTACACTTCACTATGGTAGATATACTGCGTTTATGCCAGAGGATACTTACTATATAAATGAAGCAGAGAAATTAGATTTCAAAGATCAAGTGTCCAAGACATTTAATTATCGCGGAATTGAAAAGACAAAAATATATAGAAAAATAGATAGTGAAGAAGTTTTGATATATGTTATAAATCATAAGGAAAGAAATGTTCTTAAACAAAATATATTGTATATCATAGCTGGAGGGCTTGTATTTATAGGTTTCATAAGTTTTATGATTATAAGATATTTTACTCAAGAGTACAGTTCTATAGTTGAAATTGAGAGAAATAGGTTAAAAACCGCTGAGGAGTATAGAAGAACAGTAGAAATACTACCAAGTATGATATTTAGAATCAAAGAGGTAAAAGATGGACTTAAGGTAAAACATTGTGAGGGAAAAGCACTCAAAGAAATCGGAATAGAAGCTAAAGAGAGTCAAGACCAATGGTTAGAGACAGTGTTACCTAGAGATTATTTGGATGTAGCATGGGGATCTATTGAAGAAGCACTTAGGGGAGTATCTGGTAGATTTGAATATAGAAACGGGGAAAAAATATACGATAATCAAGTTCAACCTATATGGGAAGAATGGGATAGCAGGGACAAAGAGATAGTTATTTTTGCAAATGACATAACTAAAATTCGAGAGTCAGAGGATAAAGCAAAATACATGGCATATCATGATAGTCTTACTGATTTGCCAAATAGACATTTTTTCAAAGAAACAATTGAAAATTGGTTAGAAACGGAGAAGAACAAGTCATTTGCTATAGCTTTTATTGATTTGGATGGATTTAAATATGTGAACGATACCGCTGGTCATGATATTGGAGATGAATTGCTAAAAGAAGTTGCGAGTAGATTGTTACTTCTTCTTGGAAAGGAAGATTTTGCGGCTAGAATGGGTGGCGATGAGTTTGCAGTTGCCTATCCTATAGATGATTCCATGAACAAATTGATATCTAAATTGGAAAAGTTAAAAATTGAAGTAGCGAAAGAATATAGAATAGACGAGCATATGTTTAAAATCAGTGCAAGTATAGGTGTAAGTAGATATCCAAGAGATGGTAGTGATTACACTACTCTATTGAAGAAGGCAGATATTGCACTATACAATGTAAAATATGCAGGCAAAAATGATTTTGTATTTTTTCAAGATTAAATTCGTCTACTTTAGAAGTGAGAGATTTTTGGTCAATATAGCTTAAAAGATAGTAATTTTGCGATTTTAATTTAAAATGATAAAAACAGCTGATAGAGAGATTTTGATTATAATCTCGCTATCAGCTGTTTTACATTTTAAGGCCACAAAAACAAATTGGTTATTTGTTTTCCAGAAGTTTTACTACTTCTTTTAGCTTTTCTCTTATAGGAATATTTTGAGGACATGCTTTTTCACATTTACCGCATTCAACACATAGTGATGCAAAATGCTTGTCGCCTATAAACGTCCTATATTGCTTTCTAGTATGTTCTATATCTTCAAACATAGATGCTTGATTTAGGTGTTCAAAACTACCCGGAATATTTACATTGTAAGGACAAGGCATACAATATTTACAATTAGTACAATCCACGGCTATGCGGTCATGATAAATATTTGAAACTTCATCTATCAATTGTACTTCGCTTTCAGTTAGTGAATGAGGTTTTGTTTCACTAGCTACTCTGATGTTTTCATCTACCTGTTCTAGAGTAGTCATGCCGCTTAGTACTAAATTGATCATAGGGTTATTCCAAAGGAATTTAAATCCCCATTCAGCAGGGCTCCTTTTTACTTCAGCTTCGTTCCATTTATTTTGAATTTCTTTTGGAACATTTCGAGTAAAGAAACCACCTCTTAGAGGTTCCATAATTATAGTAGCAAGACCTTTATTGTGAGCGTATGCTAATCCCTTTTCTCCAGCTTGATAGTCTCTATCCAAGAAATTGTATTGAATTTGGCAGAATGTCCAAGGGTATGAATCTACTAGTTCCTTAAATAAAGGTAATTCGTCGTGGAATGAAAAACCGATGTATTTAACTTTACCTTCAGCTTTTATTCTATCCAAAAAGTCGAATAATCCATGTTTCAATAGGTTTTCCCAGAAACTTTTATTTAGAGCGTGAACCAAATAGAAATCAATATGGTCTGTTTGTAATTTTTCTAGTTGTTCGTTTAAGTATAAATCAAAATCTTCAGGTGACTTGATTAACCAACTAGGCAATTTAGTAGCCAAGTATATTTTTTCTCTGTAGCCATCTTCAAGGGCTTTTCCAACTAATGGTTCACTCATTTTCATGTGATATGGATATGCGGTATCGATGTAATTAACTCCCTGGTCTATAGCATGTCTAATCATGTGAATAGCTTCTTTTTCATCAATTTGAGACACATCGTCGTTTAAAACAGGGAGCCTCATACATCCAAATCCCAAAATACTTATAGATTCGTCTGTGTTGCCAAATTTTTTATAAAGCATAATTAAAACCTCCTTTTCTAATTATTATTTTACCCATAAAATAGAGATTAATATAGTCCAAATTTGGATATAATGGTAATAGTACTTAGTAGGAGGAGCTTATGAATAAAAAAATTCGTTACGAAATACTCATAGTGGGACTTATCTTAGCAATCGTAGTTGGGATTTTTTACACATATCAGCACAACAAAAATCAGTATGAAAGTTCCATATATGAGCAGCTTGAAATAAATACTAATCACACAAAAAATGAATTTGAAAGATCATATAGTAGCGTTGCTCAGAGCCTAAAGCGAATAGCAAATTACATCGGGCAGAAAGAATTGACATTTGAGCAGATTCAAGAATTTTTGAGAAATCAAGCAGAGAGTTTGAGATATAGCGACGATTTTTATGTATACGATTTGCAAAAAGAGAAATTGATAGCGAGAAATGAAATTCATGATTTTGATGTTGAATCTATGAGAAAAAGGCCTTGGTTTATTGAAAGCGGTGATGAATATGAGTTGCTACTCACACCACTATACAATGACTTGTTTACAAATGATTTTTTGCTTACTATTTCATATAGGACAAAGACAAATTACGACAAAGAGTATATAGCTATTTTGGATTTGAGACCTAGTGATTTTTATAGAGAAGTAGTAATAGCACAAGATAGAGATGGCATTTATCAGTATATGGTGGATTCGAATGGATTTATGATGACACATCCAGATGAGAAGGATTTAGGAAAGAATTTCTTCCAATTGATAGATTTTGAAGTTCCTCTTGAAGAGCTAGAAGACTATTGGAATGATATATTGGAAAAAGATTCAGGATATATAGAATATACCATAGATCAAGACAGGATACTAGCTTATTATCAACACTTAAATTATCATAATGCTATATTGTTTTCTGCAGTTAATACAAAAGATTTCAGAAGTGATATAGTGGAGTATTCTACTGGAAGTTTTGGAATATACACTATCATAATAGTATTACTCAGTGCATTGTTTTTTATGTATTATTATGAAACGACTTATAGAGATAGTGAAACTGGATTTTACTCGATGATTTATTTTAGAAGGTGGTTTAAGAAGAGCAAAAATAAGAAACATGATATTTTGTTTGTTAAAATCAGAGATATAAGGTATTACAGTCATAGTAATATCGAAGATGAAGTTAAAAAGTACAAGGATTTTTCAAGATATATTAGAACTAAACTTGGCAAGAAAAGCGAGGTATTTGTAATTCAGAGAAATGAATATATCATAGTCATGGATGATATGCAGCAGGATAAGTTACTAGAAAGCGCAGAATCAATATTTGGATATTTCAACAATGCATTTACAAATCAAGCAAAAGAAAAATTAGAAGTTCATTCAAAAGCTGTGATGATTAAATTCAAAGTTAAAGAATTTAATGTTGATAGGTTGATGAAAATTGCAGGAAGCGAGTTAAAGAAAATCAAGCATAGTGGAAAGATGGTAATTATAGAAGATTGTACAGATGTGCTAAAAGAGCTAGATGAAGAAGCGTATATTAGAATGCGTCTATTAAGTGCACTCAAAGAAGAGAGAATAGTACCATTTTATCAACCCATTTATGACTTGAAAAAAGATAGAGTTGACAAGTACGAAGTTCTAATGAGGGTAGAGGAATTTGGAGAATACATGTCGCCATTTCCATTTATAATACTTGCAGAGAAAATTGGAGTCATAGAAAAAATAGATGAAATGGTTATAAAAAAAGCACTACATGACAAAAAGTTATACGATGAAAATCATGATGAAAATATAAAACTTTCCATAAACTTGTCAACAAAGGACCTCAATATAGAATTTATGGAGGGGTTGACGAAATTTGTAGCACAAGAGAATATAGATCCATCTGATGTCACATTTGAAATAACAGAGACTCAATCAATTGAAAATTTGGGTATAGTTAGAGAAATGGTTCAAAAATACAAGCAATATGGTTTTGAGTTTTCGATTGACGATTTTGGAACAGGATTCTCAAATACAAATTACTTGAAGCAATTGAGTCTTGATTATTTGAAAATAGATGGAGTTTTTGTAAGAGATATAAGTATGAATAGAGAAAATTATTATATAGTGAAGGCATTTAGAGACTTGGCATATGCACTTGGAATAAAAGTGGTAGCAGAATATGTTGAGTCAGAAGAAGTCTTTGAAGTGCTCAAGAAATTGGAGGTTGATTACGTACAAGGATATTATGTAGGCAAACCGGAGGCAAAAATAGGGGAATACACCTAGAGAAGGGGCGTAAATTATGAAAAAAGAGTTTACGAGTCAAGATTATTTTTATATATTGAGATTGCTTAGATTGTATGCAAATGGAGTTTTTAGAACTATTGATAGAAGGTTTCACCCTCAGATTACGCTATTGGTTATTACAATAGATAGGGAGCATGATTTTTTCAATTTGTCGGTGATACCTAGTTATAGTGATTATGATAACCATTTGAAAAAGGAGTTGACCTTAGAAAAAATCTGTAGAGAATCTCTAGATTTTGAGAAAGAAGAAGCTAAGCAAAAAGAGCTTACACATCATATAGCAAAGCAACTTGAGGATCAAAATCCAGATAGAAATTATTATTTTTCAAAAGTTGCATTTGTTGACAATTCTGCTGTTATAGTAATGACTGACTTAGATAAAGAGCTTGTGAATTGGCACAAAAAATTAGAAAGACATGTAGGGTCATTTGTTGAATCGCTTATAACAGAATACAAAAAGGATTTGAGTAGATTTTTGATTCAATATATCAACAATAATGTTACAAAGCCAGTTAGTTATTCTAGAACCATTCAATTTGCAGGGGAGTGGTTTATAACCATACTTGGATGTAGCATAAAAGATAATATTTATAGTAAATTAAATATCATTTCTTCTCTAAATTATGAAGGGGAAGAGGGCAAGGGCAAGATTTTATTTACAGATACGAAGTATTTGACAGAAGGTGGGGAGCATCCGGATATAGAGTATAAGATTAGGTTTGGTGTGAAAGTACCTATATCGCTGTATAGAGCCATAAGAAAGCTTCTAGAACTTGCGAAGAGTGACTATTATTTGTTGTCTGATACGAAATATATATATGGACTTGGCAAGTTAAAAGCGAATTATGACAAAAAACGTGAGGACATCTTTGTAGTGAAATTTTTGAAGCACTATACATGGGAACTCTACCATGGTGATGATAGATTGATGCTTGTAATACATGAGATTCCTGCGCTATCAAGGGAAAGACTTCCCATAGATCAATTTACGTATGAGCTGAAAAAGACATTTGGCAGTTTAGAGGATGTTAGAGTAGAGGAGCTTTACGAGATAGTTCGAGAAGCTACGCGGCAAAAAAAGGGGACTCTCGTTGTGATATCTGACCACGCATTAGAAGAGGCTCAGAGGCTAAAGATGCAATGTCTTATAATTCAGCCTACACTTATGACTCCAGAGTTAGTTAGAACTACATCAGGTATAGATGGAGCTATATTGGTAGATGAAAAAGCAAGAGGACATGGTTTAGGTGTTATATTAGATGGTTATGCTTCATCTCATGGAACTGTTACACGAGGAGCGAGATATAATTCTGCAATCAGATACGTTGAGACTGTGTCTATGAAAAACTCTGACCATCATAGATGTATGGCAATTGTCGTTTCAGAGGATGGTATGATAGACATAATAAGTAAGAATTTCTTTCAGAAAAGAGAGAGAGACAAGGACTCAGAATCTTAGAAAATATGAAAGGACAGTAATTTCATATGCTCTTGATATCGATGGGCATTTAAAATTATTGTCCTTTTTTGTATTAGATATTATATTGCATCTTTGTATATTTTTTTTACGATATTTTCTAAATCATTGTCTTTACTTAATGATTTTAGTGACGGAATATCACCCTTGTACATTATCTGTCCGTGATTTAGTACAAGTATTTCAGAACATAGTTTTTCAAGATCTATAACATCGTGAGTTGTTAAAAATATAGTTTTACCTCTAGCATTTAATTCTTTTAAAAAATCGAGAACTTTGTGTTTTGAAATTATATCGAGTCCTATTGTCGGCTCATCTAAAAATAAGATTTCAGGGTCGTGTATCAAACAAGCTCCGAGTTCTGCTCTCATTCTTTGACCCAAACTCAGTTGACGAACTGGGTGGTGCAATATTTCTTCTAAATCTAACCATTTAGTTAGGTATTCTAGTTGTGTTTTGAAAATTATATCGTCGACTTTGAATATCCCTTTGAGTAAATTATAGGTGTCTATGACTGGCAAGTCCCACCAAAGCTGAGTTTTTTGACCAAACACAACGCCTATATTTTTTACATATTTTTTGCGATCTTTCCACGGACAGAATTCCCCTATTTGGACATCTCCACTATCGGGAATCATTATGCCAGTGAGGATTTTTATAGTAGTGGATTTTCCTGCACCATTAGGGCCTATATATCCTATAAAGTCTCCACGATTTACTTCAAGATTTACATTTTTTAGAGCATCTATGGTTTTCTTTTTTCGTTTAAATCCATGACCATCATATATTTTATATTGCTTTTGAAGATTTGATACTTTTATATAACTCATAAAATCCCCCTTTTAAGAACCAGTACTAGAGTATCTATGCATGCCTTTTTTCCAAACGAGTACATTTATCAAAAAGAAGCATATGCATGTTAACAATGGGCTAAATAGTGCTAATAGTGAATCACAATGACCCTTTATATATGAAAGAGGCCAGTATGCTATGCAGGCAAATGGAACAATAAATGTTAAAAAACCTTGTAGTGGTTTGCTGTATATACTTGTAGGATAAAGAGATGCTTCTGATGTAGAAAAAAATGTAAGCGCTATAATATCTCTGTTTTTACCTGTCCAAAATGCTATAGCAGCTATTAAAAACGAAGTTTCAGTTACTATTATTGCAGAGAAAATGCAGAGTACAAAAAATTCTATATATATCATTGGATTATCTGCATATATATGACTAGCGCCCCAAAGCCCTACAAATAGAGCTTGTAACAATTGACCTAGACGTCTGAATTCAAATCTTTGAAGTAATAGCTGTATAGGAATGGGAATTGGTTTTAGCAAAAGTATGTCCAATTCTCCCTTTAGTATATATATTTCAAAATTGTGTACTCCAGAGCCAAATAATCTGAAGACTGCTGTACCAAATGTTATTATTCCGTGTATTACAGCTATTTCATATAGAGTCCATCCATCTATGCTTTTGAATTTCATTAGCAAGAAACTTATGACTAGAAAGTTCGAAAAGATAGAAACCGCAGTGAAGAAATTTTCGAATAAAAAGTTTCTCAGGTATGTTGTTTGACTTTTGAAGCTTGCTATTAAAAGTGATTTTAAAATAGACATAAATTAACCTCCTTGAATTAAGACTTTGCGAGTGATTCGTCTTGTAAAATACATAGCCAAGAATGATAAAATAGCAATCCACATAATTTGTTTTAGTAAACTTTCCATGACTGGAATAGAACCGATATATATACTACCAGATATATAAGTAGTGCTCGCAAAAGGTGTCCAAGGCATTAAATTTCTTAGGAAGTCAGGATAGTATTCAGCTGGGATAAAATGCCCGCCAAAAATAGAGCTAAAGAAGTAATAACAAGCCTGAGCTCCGCTAAAGCTTAAGTGCTTTATGCTATAAAGTCCTATGAAATAGTTCAGCAAAAAAGCAATTAAACTACCAAATAATACACTTATAATGTAAGGTATGAGAGTTTCCATAGAGGGTAGTTGTGCACCTAAAATTAGTATGCCTAAAATATATAGTGGTATAGACCTGAAGAAAAAATTATATATTAGGTGACCGAGTGTTTCGAAAAAACTACCATATAGTAAAGAATAGGGTTTTAAAAATTCGAATGCAATATTCCCACTTCGAACTTTTTCTGGCAGATATGTACCGTATGGTATAAACATCATGAGCCAAAGACCTGCTTGATTTACAAGTACATAGGTCGTAAGTTGATTTGCTTCGGGAGTGTTCCCTAGAAGGGCTCGCCAGATTGAAACGTAAATGTAACCGAAAATAAAACTTCCAACATTGTTTACCATGTGGTTTGCTAAATAAGCTTTATCACGAGTAAACGATGCTTTTGCAATATGCCATCCAGAGATGACGTCCACCTCCTTTGAGATCTTTGTAAAAGTATTATAGTTACTCCGGTTTCGACAACGTATCGAGAATTTCAGTATAGCATTTTGTATAAACGGAAAATAGGTCAAATTTAATTTAAAACAAAAATACTTTAATATTGTAAGGGCTGATATATTTATATTGAAATACCACATCTAATCGTGTTAATATGGCTTTAAGTGCCAAATGGCAATTAGATATGGGGTTTGTGATTTTTTTAGAAAAGGATGGATAAAATGTGGGGCATAACTAAGAGCAGTACAAAAGACGTATTTAGACTTGCACTGCCTGCTGTAGGCGAAATGATACTTTATATGATTATTTGGGTTTTCGACACTATGATGGTTGGAAAATATGGTGGACAAGTTACTGTTAGTGCAGTTGGGTTAGGTTCAGAAATCATATATACATTTGTGAATATGTTTATAGGAGTTGGACTTAGCGTAGGTGTTACATCTATAATAGCGAGGCGATATGGTGCTAGAAAATATGAAGAGGCAGAAGCTTTTTCAGACATAGGATTTGCTATAGGTATCAGAGTAGCGCTTTGTGTGTCTATTATGCTATTTTTATTAGCAAGACCGCTCTATACGATAGCTGGAGCGACACCAGAAGTTACTAGATTGGGCGTAGAGTACATGAAAATTTGTTCATTTGGTATATTTTTTAATATGCTCATGAACGTATTAAATGGAATAGTTAGAGGAACGGGAAATACTAAACCACCTCTAGTGGCGTCACTGATAATAAATATAGTAAATATAGGGCTTGATGCAGTTCTAATATTTGGTCTGTGGATATTCCCAGAGCTTGGAGTTAAGGGAGCTGCACTAGCAACAAGTATAGCTCATATTTGTGGATTTTGCTTTATGGTTTGGTATATAAGGAAAAGATCAAAAATTAAATGTAATTTTAAAAATATAAAATGGGATAAAGCTAAAGTTAGAGAATTAGTCAAGCTTTCTATTCCGTCTGGATTGCAAGAAGGGGCATTTAGCATTTGTAGATTGCTAAATACTCTCATGATAATGTTACTTGGAACAATTGCGTTTTCAGCTAATCAGATTACTACGACTATAGAGGGACTTTCATTTATGCCTGGGTATGGATTTGCAGTTGCAGCAACTACTCTCGTTGGTCATAAAGTCGGCGAAGGAGATAGGGAAAAAGCTGAATCATATGCTCATACTTCAGTATTCTTGGGCGTTGTAATGATGGGGATTTGTGCGGTATTATTTTTATTATTTCCAGAGTTTATAATATCACAATTTATAAAAAAAGAAGAAATAGAAGTTATAGAAATTGGTGCTATGTGTTTGAGATTGGCAGCATTAGAGCAAGTGCCAATGGCCATATCGATGATACTTGCAGGTAGTTTGAAGGGAGCCGGAGATACAAGAACTCCATTTATAGTAGCTGTTATAAGTAACTGGCTTATAAGACTTCCACTTATGGTATTGTTCGTATGGTATCTTAGAAAGCCAGTAACATATGTATGGGGGATTACGGCAATTCAGTGGACGATAGATGCTATGCTCATGTATTGGTTATATAGAAAAAAACTAGAGAAAAATGATAAAATATAAAAATAGAACTTAGCATGGTTTCTAATACCATTCTAAGTTCTATTTTTTTGTATATTTACTAAGCTAATTTTACAATTCCGTGCGGAAAGCCCACTCTTTTAGGCACTGGGAATTTTAGGCAGCTTTTGAATTAGTGCTATGTGATTGAATTTTTGAATGTTTATTACCAAATTGTGCATTTGATACATAAAGACCTGCAAATATCATTATAGCACCTATGATTTGTATTGTAGTGAAGCGTTCTCCCAACATGAAGAAGCCTGCAACCATAGTAAATACTGGTGGTAGGTTGTTGTACACTGAAACTTTTGTACTACCTAATTTTTCAGCTCCCCAAGTCCAAAGAAAGCTAGCCATTGAAACGGCTATTACTCCTGAAAATGCAGCGCCAAACCAAGCTACTGAGTTTGCCGATTTTAATGCTACGAAATCTATTGAATTCCAAGATATAGCAACTAACATCAAAGATGTAATTGATATTGCGTAGCAAGAAATCAGACTGCATGAGTATTTTTTTGATAAATCGCTAGAATAAATAGTGAATAATGAGAATGATATAACTGATATAAAGATATACACTATTCCTTTCATATTTGTCCCAGAGAGGTCAAGACTTTGACCAGAGCCTAGAATTAATGTAAATACTCCAATAACTGATATAGCTATGCCAAACCACATTTGAGTTGATATTTTAGCACCTCTCATCCAGTTAATCAAAGCAATAGAAATTGGAACCAATGCGAATATGAATGAAACATTCCCAGAGGTAGTGTTTCCAGAACCAAGTCCGAAGAAATTTTGGTAGCAAAAATAACCTATGATGCTCACAAATAAGAGTTTTGGCCAATCGACTAATTCTATTTTTTTGAATTCGCCCAAAATTGCGGTTATCAAAATGGCTGAAAGGGCTGCTAATACCATTCTAAATGGATTGAATGTACTAGGAGGCAAATTTTCTATTCCAAATTTAATTGCAATAGGATGAAAACCCCAACTTACAGCGACAAGTACCATTAGAATGTCGACTAAACTTATGCTATTTTTTTTGTTCATTATTAAAACCCAACCTTTCGTAAATTTTAAAACGCTTACCCTAAAAGCGTTTAACCCTATGTTGTGTCTGCCTAGATATGTACCCCTACATATCGTTACAAGACTGCAATACCAATTATAGCAAAGTTTAATACAATATGAAAGG
>JAOAQY010000178.1 GCA_025210965.1 Tissierellales bacterium | reverse complement strand
TGTTTGCTGAGAACAAATTTATATAAATCAAATTGAAAAATACAAAATTGATATTCAAAAAAGTCATAGCTTTTATTAGGGCTATGACTAATCTTTAAATATTAAATTTCAGAATATTTACACCAATTACTTGACAGACTCACTTTTATCTTCATAATGCTCATAATTATACTATTTCTGTCTTTACAAATCTAAAATTTTTTAATTTAAATATCAAAAAATATCTATCTTAAATTGATTTCTGCCATTTTGCTTTGCCAAATATAGTAATTCATCTGTTTTTTCTACCCATTCTTTTTCATTTTTAAAATCTTGTTTTGAAAATATACCAAGACCCATGCTAATGGTAACATTCTCACTTATTTTAGAATTTTTGTGTTCTATCTTCAATTTTCCAATATTGTCTCTTATCTTTTCAGCAATACTAATAGCCTCATTCTCATCAACCTTTGGCATGATTACTAAAAACTCTTCTCCCCCATATCTAGTAACATCATATCTATCATCTTTCAGTGATTTTCTAAGCGTTTTTGCAACCATTTTTAAACACCAATCACCTTTTATATGCCCATAAAAATCATTGTATTTTTTAAAATAATCTATATCAATCATTATCAAACCCACATTAATTGAATTATCTACGTTTTCCTTCCAGCACTGTTTTAATTTCTCATCACAATACCTTCTATTCCCAATTCCTGTAAGCGGATCTTTTATTGATAATCTTGAGAGCTCTCTATTTGCCCTCTCAAGTGCATCTGTTCTTTGACTAATTTTCTCTTCTAATTCTGAATTTAGTTCTTGAAGTTCTTCATACATAGCTTCATTCTCTTGCGATAATATACTAATTTTTTCAAATGAATCATTGAATCTCCATGCTAAAAAAACCGCTTGAAGCAAAATAAATATTACTATTCCACCCGATAACATCTCTGGTGTACTTATGATGCCTAGCTCTCTAAATACATCGTTAGTTGCCCCAATTAAAACTGCTACAGAACCTAATGCCATGGTCTCTGCTCTCTTCGTATTTCGTATAAGCTTTTTTGATACTATTATATAGATTAAATAAGCCGCCGCAATAAGTATTAAAAAACTACAATATTCAAAAATAAAATCATATACCTTTACATTAGTAACTACTATCAAAATAGTTGATACTATACCTACTATTTTCAACAATTTTATAAATTTTTCTAATTCTGAAACTTTAAATATATCCTGTATATACATAGCTATAAACGGTAATACTATAAAGACCGGCAAAAATCCTAATTTCATCATCCATTCAGCTGAGAAATCAGGAAATAATCTAATCAATACTCTCTCGTGTACTATCATCTCCCTAATAGCTACACTAAAAGCTATTATAGCTAGATACATCATAGCTTTTTCTCTCTTTTGTATTTTATACAAAATACTATAATAAGCTGCAATTATCATCAAACTACCAATCGTAAAACTTTGCATTATAATTTTGTTATTTACACTTTTATATACTGCTTCTGATGTCCCAAACTTTAAAGAAAGCAATCTAATCCTTCTATGGTGAAAATTTGCAACTTGTATCAGCAATTCGCATTTTTTTGATTTTGCTTCAAAGAATATCTCCCTTGGCACATACTTAGCCTCATATTTTTGCTCGGCTATGTCAACTTTACCAGTTTCCGAAACCATTTTTCTATCAATCCAAACTTTATTAGACGATGAAAAGTAGGGAATTGATATTCCATAAACTCTGCCTTTCTCAAGCCCTTTTATAGTCAGTTTGAGTGTAGCTACACCTCTCCCATCTTTCAAAAAATTTCCATTATCATTCTTTGATAAATCACTAGGTAATTTTATATACTTTTTCCCATCAAATCTGTCAAAATCACTTGGACTAATCAATTCATCACAGGCAATTTGCCACTCGCCATCCAAATTTACAATATTTGTCAAATCAGCATTTTTAAAGTCTATTACACCATTCTTGGCAATAATCATATTTGAATTACTACTCATTAGCAATGTAATAACATAGCAAATCACTACCAACAACACTATTATCTTCCAATATATTTTTTTCAAATAAACACATTCTTTCTGTAAAGTATTTTGCCAAATGTCCTATGTACTTTAGAACCCAATCCCTTTTTTATTCTATCAAAAAAACTAGCTATTTTCAGCTAGTTTTTAATATATTGCAATATATTACACGATAAGTTCAAATCCCATCTTAGCAACTAATACAAAAGATACTATTACAAAAACAGGTTTTATAAATTTCGATCCGTTTTTAAGTGCCAACATAGTTCCTACTCTAGCACCTATAATCATAGATATTGCCATTGGTATAGCATATTCGAACTTGATATTTCCGCTAAACAAAAATATTACAAGAGCCGCAATATTACTTGTAGCATTTAGCGTTTTGCCATTACCCGCAGCATGTTTAAAATCGAGTCCAAATACTTTAATAAGAGAAAATATATAAAATGAACCTGCACCTGGTCCGAAAAAACCATCATAGAATCCAACTATACTAGATAGTAAACCACCTTTTACAAGCTTTTTCTTTGTTGGCTGCTCATATTTATATTCTATCCCAAGATTTTTATTTACCAAAGTATATACCCCTATAATTACGACCATGACTATTACCAAAGCCTTTAAAAAATTTGGATTTATCATAAGTACCGTATTTACTCCAATTACAGATCCTATAAATGTACACGGTATGAGAATTTTCATCAACCTCTCATTTAATGTTCCTGATTTGTAATAGTGAATAACACTACTAATAGCACCACAACTTGCAGAAAATTTATTCGTACCAAGAGCAATGTGTATTGGCATACCTGTAGAAATAAGTGCAGGAAGAGTAATCAATCCACCTCCGCCTACCATAGCATCAACCATTGCTCCTAAAAAACCTGCGACACAAATTACTAAATATATCATACTACACCTACCTATTCTTTAATTATTTCCAATATTTCTTTATGTTCTTCTATCGATTTGTCATTTATAAAATTCTCAATTATACGATTTACTAAACTATCTGATTCATAAGGAATACCATGAGCAGAGTTTTTGATTGTATATCCAATTCCTTTCTCTAGTAACATCAAGTTCTTTCTAGCAGATTTTTTCATTACTCTTTTCTCATTTTCGCCAACTAATATAAGTACAGGCTTCGTGAAATTTGATCTATTCTCAAAAACAAAATTTGAATTTTCATACAATACCCTATATAAAGTTTCCTTTGATACTTTGATTGAATCATTATAATAATCATCAAACATATAGTTTGGTATAGACAACTGATTTGATTGAATCTTAGCAAACCATCTAAGTTTTACAAGAGGCATAGAAACACTAACCAATGGTTTGAGCATAAAATTTACAAATTTCATTTGCTCATTTAATCCGCTTATAATGATTCCCCTTGATACTATTTCTTGATTATGCTCTAACATTGACATCAATATTTGCGCACCTATTGAATGTCCTATAACTACAGCTTCTTTGGACTCTGATTCATTAAGTACAATTTGACTTACCATTTCTTGGCAATTCTCTATACTAATAAACTCTATATCTTTGTTCTCACCATGCCCCGGTAAATCAAATACTATACATTTTTTATCTTCAAAATATTCAATCTGATTTTTCCACATCCACGGACCCATTCCAGCCCCATTTATAAAAATTATGAGTTGTCCACTTAAATTTCCACTTATGCTATACTTAAGCATATACCTACACCTCTTTTCCGAAACTTCATTTATTTGGCGTTATTATGTTTTTTCTTCTTTATTTCATCTAAATAAGAATATATCGTAACTCTAGAAACTTGAAGCCTTTCTGCAACTTTATCTATAGATCCTTTTGTAAGAAATATCCCTTTGTCATACATAAAGGTGCTAAACCTTTTTATTTTGAAAATATCAAAACAAAAAGATTTTTGCACCCTTTATAAATTACACCTCTATTTCAATTCTAATTGAGAATCATCGTGCATTATATGCTCTATTGCTACCGGCAAATCATGCATTCT
>JAOAQY010000177.1 GCA_025210965.1 Tissierellales bacterium | reverse complement strand
TTCCTATTACAAAATAAAATATATATGGCAAAAACGTTACATAATAGGGAATTGTAGATGTAAATGGAATTATAAATATACCTTTACTTTCAATTAAGAATATAGCAGTTTGAATATAAAGTGATACTAAAAAGCTTGCTAAAATTAAAACTTTGCTATGCCTTAAGTATAAAAATCTTATTAGAGGATATAGCAAAAACAATTGAAGAATAATAGTTAGAAAATAAAGGTGTGAATACCCATGAAGAAACAGGTAAATCAATCTCTTGGTAAAAAATATCGCATCAAAGCAACCGCTATAAAACAATATCTCAAATAATAGATAAAAAGATAATGCCAAAATATAAGGAATCAAAATAGTTTTTATTTTCTTTTTGTAGTATGGAATTGGTTTGAATTCAGAATCTAGGTTAGGAGAAACAAGGCCAGCGAGAAGTATAAACATTGGTACACAGAATCTTACCAAATGATTTAGAAAATACGCGCTAGTGTTTGTAGTTATGTGTATGCTTGTTACATGGATAGTTAAAACTGCTAAAGCAGAGATAATTCTTATGAAATCGTATTCGTGTCTAAATATTTTTGTCATAATGTATTAACTCCTTTTATTAATGTATACGCGATTACAGCACGCTTTAGAAGAATAACATTGTTGTGCTCAGATAGTCAATATTATTGGCTATTTTTAAGGTTAATATAATATTTGTGTACATTGTCTATAAAAAATATAGATAGTCTGCTCAGAATATAGTAATATAGTAACTAAATAAACAAAAAACACAGAGGTGATGGATATGAAACATTATACGGTGACGGCTGCAATATTATCTAATGAAAATCAGATATTGTGTATGCAGAGAAACAAGGGGAAATTTGATTATATAAGTTACAAATATGAATTTCCAGGTGGTAAAGTTGAAGAAGGTGAGACATTTGAGGCTGGATTATCAAGAGAATTGACCGAAGAAATGGGAGTAGATGTGGCTATATCTCCAAATAATTTTTACATGACAGTAGAACATGAATATCCAGATTTTAAAATTACTATGCATAGTTATCTTATAGAGGTGAGAAATAGAGAGTTTGTAATGAAAGAGCATTTAGATGCTAAGTGGCTAGATGCTAATGAGCTTAAGACTTTAGATTGGGCTGAAGCAGATAAACCTATAGTTGAAGCACTTATGAGAGACTGTAAATGATTACAGATCATATAATTAAGAGTATTCATACAGGGTTTATAGATCATCGAGAGCATTCATTAGAACATTACAGGCCCAAACTTATAATAAATAATCACTCGATTGGTCAAAAGGTATCTACTAGTATTATAGAAGAGCTCAAAACATGTGATGAATTTTTGTTTTCAGTTGCATTTATCACATATGGAGGGCTCATGTCCCTAATGACTACATTGGAAGAATTAGAGAAAAAAGGCATAAAGGGAAAGATAATAGCATCACAATATCTAAATTTTACAGAACCTAAGGCACTAAAAAAGTTATTATCGTTTAAAAATATAGAACTTAGAATGATAGTAAATAAAGCTCATCATGCCAAGGGGTACATATTTAAGAAGCAAGACCATTACAATATGATTGTGGGTAGTAGCAATCTTACTCAAAGTGCTATAAGTGTAAATCAAGAGTGGAATGTGAAGCTATCATCTACTACAGAAGGTTCATTTATAGTGCAGACATTGTCAGAATTTAGTAGAATATTTGAGTGGGGTATACCTGTCACTAAAGAGTGGATAGAGAGCTATGAGCAGATATACAGGAGAGTAAAACAAGGTCAAAAAAATGCCCAAAAAGAAATTATAAAATTAAGATGTGATGAAAACGGCAAAATAAATCCAAATAAAATGCAGCTTAGAGCATTAAATGGAATTGAAAAAATAAGAAATAAAGGCGAAGATAGAGCGCTTTTAATATCAGCAACTGGTACGGGTAAGACATATTTAGCTTGTTTTGATATAGCTAGGGTAAAGCCAAAATCTGTGTTGTTTTTAGCACACAGAGAACAAATATTAGATCAAGCAATAGCAAGTTTTAAGAGAGTGTTAGGTAGTGATACAGATTGCGGAAAGCTGTGTTCGGGACACTTTGAATTAGACAAAAAAATAGTATTT
The DNA here is from genome assembly GCA_025210965.1 of Tissierellales bacterium. Taxonomy (NCBI): domain Bacteria; kingdom Bacillati; phylum Bacillota; class Tissierellia; order Tissierellales; species Tissierellales bacterium. Next base: position 3,405 of record JAOAQY010000177.1, on the reverse strand, counting down.
TCTACTATGCAAACACTTTCGAAAACAGAAATACTAGAAAGTATTTCAAAGAAGTATTTTGACTATATAATAGTAGATGAAAGTCACAGAGTGGGGTCGAAGAGTTATCAAAAGATATTAGCTCACTTTGAACCTGAGTTTTTGCTCGGAATGACAGCAACACCTGAAAGAACAGATGACTATAATATATGCGAGGATTTCAATTATAATATTGCATATGAGATAAGATTGAGTCATGCTATGGCAGAAGATATGCTTTGTCCATTTCACTATTTCGGAATAACAGATATGAATATAGATGGAAAATTAATTGATGATGCAGCTGAGTTTTTGCATTTAGTTGGAGATGAAAGGGTAAATCACATTATAAATAAGGCAGAGTTTTATGGTCATCAAGGAGAATATACAAAAGGACTAGTATTTTGTAGCAAAAATGAAGAGGCTCAGTTACTTTCAGAAAAATTCAACAAAATAGGATATAAAACAATAGCGTTGAGTGGGAAAAACAGTCAATCAGAGCGTCTAAAAGCTATAGATAGACTTGAAAGTGAAGATGAGACATATAGGCTTGACTATATATTTACAGTAGATATATTCAATGAGGGAGTAGATATACCAAGTGTAAATCAGATAATAATGCTTAGACCTACTCAATCAGCCATAATATTTGTTCAGCAATTAGGTAGAGGTCTTAGGAAGCACGAGGATAAAGATTATGTAGTGGTTCTTGATTTCATAGGAAATTATCAAAATAACTTTATGATTCCGGTAGCATTGTCAGGAGATAGAAGTTTTAATAAAGATAATATGAGGAAATTTGTAGCTGCAGGAAGTAGAATAATTCCAGGGTGTGCAAGTATAAATTTTGATTCAATAGCTCAAAAAAAGATATATGAAGCAATTGATTCTGCAAATTTCAAAACTATGAAATTTATAAAAGAACATTACCAAAATCTGAAATATAGACTAGGAAGAGTCCCAACTTTGATGGACTTTGAAGAACATGAAGCTATTGATATAAGTCTTATATTAGGTCATTCTAGCTTGAAGAGTTATCACAAATTTTTATCTAAAAATGATAAAGACTATGATGTAAAACTTTCAGAGGTTGCTGAGAAATATATTGAGTTTATATCATACAAATTAGCAATCGGAAAGAGGCCCCATGAATTAATTGTTATAGAAGGAATACTAAAAGGGGAACAAAATCTAAAAAATTATATGAAAGAATATCTAGATTTAGCTGAAATAAAAGTTAGAGATAAGACATACACAAATGTAGTCAACGTACTAGCTCAAGAATTTGCTACTGGATCTAGTAAGAAAACATATGAAAAGTGCAAAATAATAGATTTAGATTTTAGTGCACAAAGTTTATTTTTAGAAGAATTAAAAGATGATACATTTAGAGATATGGTTAGAGAACTCGTAGAGCTTGGACTTCACAGAAATAAAAAGTATTATGGAAAAAATTATAAGGGAACTAGTTTAAATCTATACCAAAAATACTCATATGAAGATGTGTGTAGACTTTTAGAATGGGAGAAAAATGTAGTATCATTAAATATAGGTGGTTACAAGTATGATGATAAGACAAAAACATATCCAGTATTTATCAATTATCATAAATCAGATGACATAAGTGATTCTATTAAATATGAAGATAGATTTGTATCTCAGTCAAAGCTCATAGCAATATCAAAAGCAAAGAGGAGTGTAAATTCAAATGATATAAAAACAGCCTATAGTGCAGTAGAAAAAGGGATAGATATGGAATTATTTGTTAGGAAAAATAAAGAAGATAATATCGGAAAAGAATTTTATTATCTCGGAAGAATTCAAACTACAGGTGAACCAAAACCATTTAAGATGGCTAAAACAAATCAGGATGCAGTTGAGATTAACTATGTATTAGATGATAGCGTGAGAGATGATTTGTTTGGATACTTGACTGGAGAGTAAACTTAATATCATAATATAGGTGTCAATAAATAGCTAAAAGAGAGGATTAAAAAAATGGAAGAACTCATAGAAAGAATACGAAAATTTAGAGATGATAGGGATTGGTCACAATTTCACAGCCCTGATAATTTAGCAAAGTCTATAGTAATAGAGGCAGCAGAACTTTTAGAAAATTTTCAGTGGAACGGAGAATATGATGAGACGAATGTAAAAGAAGAATTGGCAGACGTCATGAATTATTGTTTGTTACTTGCAGATAGATTAGATTTAGATATAGTTGAAATCATGCATGATAAGATTGATAAGAATGAAAAGAAATACCCTGTGAGCAAGGCTAAGGGAAAGAGCGATAAGTATACGGAGTTGTAAAAATTGTTTTAGATTAACGAAATTAGGGTAATTTTGAATGAAGTAACGCACTATATAATTATGCAAATTATTTTTAGGATTATAGAGAAAATTAAGCTAAAAGTGATTTTTAAATTTTTCACATAGAGAAGGGATGGCTAAAATGGACTTAAATATTCTAAAGAAAGACAGTGTTTTAATAGCAATAGGAAGTACACTTATGCTACTTGATTTTGATGATATTGGAATCATATTTATTATAATAGTACTGATAAAAAGTTTCATAAAATCAGAAGAGAAAGGCAAGTTTGTATTAGAAATTTTGGTGTGTTTAGTTGGATTTGTAGTTTTGATGTTTATGTTGAATAGAATAGAAATTGGTGGTTTTATACGGTAAATAATAATAGAATAGTAAATGCAAAAAAGCGATTTCTACTCAGAGATTGTTTTTTCATTTTAGATATTTAGAAGGAATGATATAATGAAATACACGAGAATGTCGAAAAAGGGAGAGGCCTAGCTATAAAACAGGTAATGATAGATAGTGCTATGGCATTTGCCGAAATTAGTATTTCTGAAACACTGCATTTGAAGTTTGGAATATTTTAAAATATTGAATTGGGAGGTTTACTATGAATAGAGTAGAAGTATTGAGAAAACATATAGATGAAATATTATTGAATATGAAGGATTCTGAAAATAGAAGATGTGCATATTTACATTTGTATGGGGTGGCGCAGTCGTGTGCACTTTTAGCATTAAGGCGAGGTGAAGATGCTGAACTTGCAACTATGGCAGGAATGCTTCACGATATATATACTTATAAAAATGGAACATCAGTTGATCATGCTATTAGAGGAGCACTATTAGCTAGAGATATTCTTGAAACTTTAGAAATAGCAAATGAAAATGAAATAGAAATTATATGTGGTGCAATACATAACCATAGTGAAAAAGGAGCTACTCATTGTGATTTTTCGGAGCTGTTAAAAGATGCTGATGTAATGCAGCATTGTCTGTACAACACTGCATTAGAGATAGCACCACATGAAGTAGCTCGTTATGAAAAGATTAAAAAAGAACTTGGTATAGGTT
>JAOAQY010000176.1 GCA_025210965.1 Tissierellales bacterium | reverse complement strand
CGATGACAGAGACAAAAGAAAACCAAAAGATAAGATTGAACCTAGCGATGAATCAGAACCACAAGATGCTGAGGACAGTAGCTCTAACGAGGAAAATGCTACGCGTAGCGAATTAGAACAAATAAGAGAAAAATTAGAACAAGCAAAAAAAGAGTTTGAAGAAGCTAGAGAAGCTTTCAAAAATGCTACTACTGAAGAAGAACGAGCAGCTTTAGAAAAATTAAAAGATGAATTTGAAATGAAAAAAGATGCTATTGAAGAAGAAAAAGATGCACTTGAAGCTACTCTAGATGATGATGAAAAACAATTTGAAGCAAGAGCTAAAAAAGATAAGAGAAAAGCAAAAAATAAGCTAAAAGAAACTGAAGATGCCATAGAGGATCTTGAAGAAAAATTAGAAGATGAAAATCTTGATGATGAAACAAAAGAAGAATATGAAACTAATTTGGAAAATCTTAAAAAAACCGGAAAAAATTTAAACGCCGAATTAGCTAAACTTAGAAATACTATAAGAAAAACTATTAGAGACGGTTACACAGAAGAAGAAATGGAACAAATTGATGCTCTTAAAAATGAATTACTAGATAAATATGATGACATTCAAATACTTGATATAGACAGTATTTTATCAGATTCAGCTAAATTTAAATTTGACACTCCTCCTGTAATAAAAGAAGGAAGAACTTTAATTCCTGTTAGAGCTATTACAGAAGGTTTTGGAGCTGAATTAGACTGGAATAGTGAAACTAAAACAGTAACGATCGTAAAAGAAGGTCAAACGATAGAATTAACTCTTGGATCAAAGACAGCTGTAGTAAATGGAGAAACTATAGAACTTGATACTCAAGCCGACTTAATCAACAACAGAACATTCGTACCACTTAGATTTATCGCTGAAACATTTGGATTAAATGTTGACTGGAACGCCGAAGATGAAACCATAGAAATAGACGATGAAGATGACGAAAGTGATCAAGATGACGAATCCTCTGAAACTTCAGATGAATCTTCTAATGGTGAATCTACTGAAGACAGCAGTGACACTTCATCAGAAACAGAGGATGGATCTGATTCATCAGATTCCGATTCTTCTGATGAATCAGGCACAGAATCTGATGAAAATGCAGAGACAACAAATTAATAGAAATCATTTTAAACATTAGCTTTCTAGGGCTTTGTTCCTAAGTACCATGTGAATGTGGTCTTCCCATTTTCCATTTATTTTGAGGTACTTAGGAGAAAGCCCTTCTTCTATGAAACCTAACTTTCTAACCACTGCAAGAGAAGGTTCATTTCTTGGTATTATATTTGCCTCTATTCTGTGAAGCCCATAATCTTCAAATGCTATTTCTATCCCTTTTTTAAGAGCCTCTGTCATATACCCTTTGTTAAGTTCATTTTCATCTAATTTGTAACCTAGAAAGCAAGATAAAAAGCAACCATATACTATGTTGCTAAATCCAAGTGTCCCTATTGGACGTTCTAAATTTTCATCATTCTTTTTAAAAATCCATAATCTAAGCTCTTGACGATTTTGAACCCTCTCATAACTATCATTTAATTGCTCTTCATGATGCTCTATCGTGTAGAATTCATCATCTCTCTCGGGCTCCCAATTAGATAGTAAATTTTTATTTCTCTCATAATAATCTAGAACTCCCTTTGCATAATTACCATCAATCACAGCTAAGCAAAGTCTATCAGTATACCATTTCTGCATTTTAATCGCTCCTTTAATTTATATTTTGTAAAATGGGTATATATGTAGTAAGAAGTGGTGATTCTTTTGAATCGATTCGGAAAGGAGGAGTATTCGTGAAAAAAATATTATTACCAGTTGATGTTTCTGGCTTAAGCGATAAAACTTTCGAAACAGCCCTACTATTTGCAGAAAAACTAGATGCTATGGTTATACTTTTGAATGTAATCAAAGAATCTGAAATAGTAGAAACTAGTTTTAGTGGAATCCATGCATACGACACCTATTACAACGATATCACTCTTTACAACAAATATTATGCAGAAGAAAGATCTGGATTGCTCTATAAAATAAGCGATCAAGTACTATCGTCTGTTGCTAAAAAATTCCAAAAAGAATCTATAAGAACAAAAACTATCATAGAGTACGGTCATCCTAGCGATCAGATCTTGGCCGTATCAGAAGAACAAGCTTGTGATTTAATCATAATGCCAAATAAAAACGAATCGGCCATAAAGACTTTCTTCCTTGGCAGCAATACCGACAAAGTAGTACACCACTCTAAAATACCTGTTTTAGTTGTTAAGTAATTACTTAGACGCCATCCAATTATCATATAATTGCTCTGCTAGATCATATTCTTGCAGAGCTTTTTTTCCTTTAGCATTTAGCGAATAAACTCCTCTATCAACCCTATCAAACCAGCCGTGGTAATTTTTAGTCAATATAGCTCTGGCCTTGTCCATGCTGAGCAAATTCGAAAGTTCTGCACTCTTTATTTTATCGACCTTTGAAAGTGAATATGCAACTATAAGTGATTGCTCCTTATATACCGTCATTGTCTTTCCACGTGTTCCTCCCACATTGATATTCGTTATCCTCTCATCTGCCTCTCTAACTAGCTTTTTCTTCTTTTTATAATTTTTTCTAAACACATACGCTTTAGGTTCAATATGTATCTTTACTTCACCACTAGCATTTACTGTTATTAAACCTACTCTTATGGCCTTTAATAATCTAACCATTTGATGCCAGCTTTTCTTAAATGAGCCACCCTTTGGCATTGGTATAGCTACATAAACACATTCGCTAAGTTTCTGTCTTTCCATAGCCTGATAGACCAATTTCAAGCAAAAACTTTTTTTCAGCTCTACCAATATTATCTCATCTTCTTTTCTAGCAACTAAGTCACAGTCTTTTACTTCTGCTTGTACCTCATAGTTTTGTTTTTCAAAATACGTTTTAATAGGTTCATATAATTCAGTTTCAGATTTTATACTCACGTTTTTCACTCCTAACGTCCCATACACTCTCTATTATATTATAAATCAATAAACTTCAAAATGTATAAAACAGATTTACTAAAAAAGGAACCAGCAATACAATATCACCAGTTCCTCGAAAATTTTTAGGTTATTACAATCTAATTTTTCTAATATCGTCTTTTAATCTTTCGATATCTGCTATCCAATCCTCTATGTCATTTTCGTGCTCGAGTTCCTCATTTAGTATACTAACTGCCATTTGGTATGTTGCATGATCCTTTCCATTTGTGAAATCAGCTATTTCTTCATATCTTTGAATAGCACATCTCTCACCTCTTAAATTCTGTTCTAGTATAACTTCTATATATGGATCATCTGGTACTTCGTACTCACATCTAGCAAAATCCCACCATTTTTTAGGATCTAATATAGGTGTCCCACCTAATTGTTGAATTCTTTCAACCACTAATTCTGCATGAGCTAACTCTTGATTTGCATGAACTAAAAGCTCTGGCTCTACTTCACTTCTCATAGGTCCTTCCATCATTCTAGCACCTACCCAGTATTGATAATAAGCTAACCACTCTTCTGCCAATGCTTCATTTAACATTTGAATAAGTTCTTCTACATTTAGATTAGAAATCTCAATTGCTTTTTTTCCCATAATAGCACCTCCAAAATTTTCTTAGCTACAACACGCTAACTTCCATATACCCCTAATTAATTCTAAAAACCACAAAAACTGTCCTCTAGTTTTTTTCATTTTTGTATATTTAAAAAGGTCTATTCAAATGTTATAAATAGTTATACTATTTATCGCGGCGATAGTGTCTATTCATTCAAACTATATTCAGGAGATGATTTTTATGGCAAATTCTTTCAAAACCAATGATTTAACTAAAATAGGTATGTTCGCAGCATTTATGTTCGTTGCAACTTGGATTCACATCCCTATATACATAGGATATTCTAGCATGATACATCTCGGCACTGCGGCTCTTTTGATTTCTTCGACTCTACTAAAGCCAAAACATGCTTTTTTAGCCGCTGCAATCGGTATGAGTCTATTCGATTTACTAGATCCTGCATTCATTGCATGGGCACCTTTTACATTTATCATAAAGGGTAGCATGGCTTTTGTTGTTTCATTTTGGATTTCTAAAAACGGTCATGGTTTACGTCCATATTTAATAGCTTTTAGTATAGGTGCTCTAATTTCAGTAGTTGGGTACTACATTGCAGGCAGCCTCATAGTAGGTAATTGGATTGCACCTCTAACTCATATTCCAAACTCTCTAATAACTAGTGCTATTGGAATCGCTATTTCTATACCTCTTAGTATTTCTATAGGCAAGGTTTCAAAAAAAATCAGCAGAGCTTAGTATCCTTTAATTTACAACAAAATTTGGTATAAATAATAGTGGCTAAGTGTCAGATCTAAATTTATGGATAAATTAAATCTGACACTTAGCCACCTTTTTAATTAAACCTTTCGCCAATAGGTTAATAATTTATCAAATTATTTCGAGAAAACTTCCTCCTCTATTTAGGTTTAGTGGGGGAGCATGTCACTTAAGTGATATATTTATTTTTACCGGATTGTGATCTGAATTTACAAAATCAAGATCTATTCCTTCTACTGAATCAATCTCTATATTTGGTGATACCAAAAATCCATCTATAACTGTCATGAAATTTCGGCCTCTTTCAAATGGTAAATCCAAAGCTCTAACTGTTGGTATAGTTTCATCAAATCCCCAGTTCCATCCCTCTAAAGCCCAGTCAGCTTCCATTTTCATAGCCCAAGAAGGCATGGGTCTTTCTGTTTTAAACCAATCCTCTGTAATTCCTGGCAACAAATGATTCCAGTCCCCACCAATTACTACATAATTTCCTTCTTCGTATCTTTCTTTCATATAATTCTTCAAATAATCTAATTGCTTCTTTCTAAGCGTTCCACCAGAATCATAAGCTGAGTTGTGAGTATTTATAACAATCAGTTCTTTTTCACTTCCATCTATCGGTAATCTATGTTCCACGAAGCATCTATCTAGGAATCCCAACTTTTTCGGCCAAGAATAATTGCCTGGAAATTGATATCTAGTAGAACTTTTTACATCAAATTTCGATAATGTGGCTAATCCACTTTCCATATGTCCTAGCATCGGCCAAGGATATGGCACATAAGATACCTTGTAATTGTATGCAAATGTACTGTCATATTCTCTTTTTAGATTCTTTATTTCCTCATATTCATTTAAACCATTTGTTCTAGTAGAATTAATGTCTACTTCTTGAAGCAAATATATATCGGCATTTTGACTATTTATAAAGCTCTTTATAGCCTCAAAATTGCTATTTACATCTTCTTCATTTGGCAATACGCCAACTCCTCCATCCATGAAAAATGTCTCTCCGCTTCCAAGCCCTGCATATCCAATATTCCAAGATAACAAACTCAATTCATTCCCTACTGCAATTCCTGTATCAGACGATTCAACATCTACTAGAGTCTTTTCTTCTGGCGTGTAATCAGTAATCGTAGCATAAATCAAAAATACAATAATAATTAATACTAATCCACCAATAAATGATGCTAATAATTTTAAAATTTTAACCATTATTTTTGTCTCCTTATACATAAAATTTATTAACAAACCATAGGATAAAACTACCCCTATTCATCCTATAACTCTTATATTTTACCATATTTTTGTGAGCTAAGACCTTTCATATTGTATTAAACTTTGCTATAATTGGTATTGCAGTCTTGTAACGATATGTAGGGGTACATATCTAGGCAGACACAACATAGGGTTAAACGCTTTTAGGGTAAGCGTTTTAAAATTTACGAAAGGTTGGGTTTT
>JAOAQY010000175.1 GCA_025210965.1 Tissierellales bacterium | reverse complement strand
GCAATTATGAGTGTTTTTGAATCATACGCAAATGCTTGAAGTCTTCCTGCTATATTTTGAACTCTACATTTATTCCTATATTCTGAGTATATTTGTTCTCTTTTCTTGCTCATTGACATTCCTCCACTTTTCTAATATAAAATTACTAAAAATAACTCACCTAACTTCCATATCTATAGTTAGATGAGTTATAAAACTTCATACTACTCTACGATTTTAGCATTCGGTGCATTCTTTTGCACTGATTCTATACCATTTTTGCAACCCGATTTATTAACATAACCTTCTGATGCTAATATATTTTCACCATTTTTAGCTAGAAGTCTAAATCTATATTCACTTACACTTTCATAGATTTCAAATCTAGAGCCTGTCGAACTTTCACCTATTGTAGTGTCAATAACACTAGCTGATGAATTATTTTTTACTGATTCAATTCCTGTTTTACATGCTTGCAGCGATGAATATCCCTGTGTTCCTCTACCAATAATTTTTCCATTAGGTGCATATAGATTGAATCTGTAATTTGTACCACTACCACTGATTTCAAATTTTGACATTTTATCATCTCCTATGTGTTTTTTATTAAGTATCACTTGATAGAAACATTTTATCAGCTAACGTGGACATATTTAAGTAACAATTATTTTTTTCTACTTTTTTCATAATATTTTTGTAAAATATTTATTTCATCTAGCATTTCTTCTCGTAAATATTCTGGTTTTAACAGCTCTGCATATCTTCCCATCCCAAGTACCAACCGCTTAATATCCGCTTTCCCACTCATTTCTCCTTTCAATATAATAAATCCTTCTTCTTTAACTTCTATGATTTCTTGATTTTTTGCCAGAGCCCTTTCTTTAATATTTTGAGCAAATGGTTTGTGTATCTTGATTTCCACTTTGATTTTTTGATCCCTAAATATGCCAGGTCCGGCATCAATATATTCATCTAAATCAAATGACTCGTCCTTATCAAAATGTTCATTACAATATTTATACTCTTGTATTCTTATCAATTTAAATTGCCTTAGTGCTTTTCTTTTTTCACAATACCCAACAACATATAGCGCAGTTCTGTATTGAAACATTCCATATGGCCTAATTACTCTTTTGGTTATCTCATCATTTGAAGATAAATATTTAATTTCAACCTTTTGCCTAATTATTACACAAGACTTGAAATCTAACCAAAGCTTGTCTTCTCGCTTTGTATCGTAATTTACACCTTCTTCTTTTACTAAATATGAAATATTCGAACTCTGTTTTCCCTTATTATGTACACACAAGCAACTCAGTTTATCTATTGCACTTGAAAAATTATCGTAACTCTTGAAATTATCACTCCCTAAGCAATGCCTAGCTAAAATAATTGCCTCCTCTTCCTCTTCTGTAAACGATATTCCAAACAAACACTCTCTGTCTCTCAATTCGTATCCACCAGCTGGACCTGATATTATGTCAATTCTGATCCTAGCCATCTCTATGTTTTCCCTATACCTCATGATCTGTTTCTCGCTAACCTCTAAATACTTCGCTAATTCCTTTTTCTTCAAACGCTTTCTACTCTTAAGTAATATTAGCATTCGTATTGAATTACTTAGTTTGCTCATAAATATTCTCCTTATGTTTTTATAGAAAATCAGCTTCATTTTTGGATTCAAAAATGAAGCTGATTTTGTTAGTTGTTGTTGTCATCTTGAAACTCTATTTGGTAATCACCTATGGCATTAGTGCATATTAAACTGATTTGAAATTCTTCTTCTATGCACGATAGATTTTTTTCCATAATAGGATGCCCATGACCATTTTCTCCTACGGGTACAATTAAATCTGCTCCGTTAGCTAAACTAAAATTTGGTCTTCCACATCTTGAACCATGATGTGGTACTATCAAATAATTATAAGTACTAGTTTTTATTTCCCTTGCCAACGCCAAGTAATCACTATCTCCCGGTGATAAAAGCTTTTTGTTATTATACTCTAATTCCAATACCAAACCAATATTATTCTTTTTATTGCTATACCCTCCGCAATAATTTTCGTCTACAGTTTTATTTTTATTACTATTATCTTCTCCACTACTCTTATATATCTTAATATTAGAACCACTATAAACCTTTTTTTTAGCAAATGAATTATCTACATTTATCAATTCCGTAGTCTTACTTAAATAATAATTTAATCTTAATGCTGCAAGTGAAAATTGGCTAGTAGCATAATTTAAATCTGGAGTTATCCAAACGGCATTATATATATCATCTTTACATTCAGCAACTCCTAATATATGATCTACATCCCAATGGGATAATATTACTAATTCAGGATTCTTGGTTTTATACAAATTTTTTACATTAGCTAAATTTCTACTTGGATCAGAACATTTAAGCGTATCTCCAATATCAAAAAATATCGTTTTGTCTTCATTTATTTCTATATATGAATTAAGTCCTTGTCCAACATGGTTTATACGATAATTCATAAAGTTAATTTCATCTGAAATAACTCTATTTAGTATACTTTCTATCTGCATTTTTTCTTTTTCCGTATATACACAATCATTAACACAGTATCCTAACGTGTCTTCTTGCTCGTATATTTCTTTTAGTTCGTCGCCATTAAATGCTAAGGTTTTACTAGATCTTTTAATTGGGCTGGCAGAAAAAACCATATCTATCAAAAAATCGCCCTTATCAGAATCAGATGACATTTTGTATTCATAAAAGCCACCTTCTTTACGCTCAATCAAGCGTTCATAAGTTTTTTGATCACTCAAGTCTATAGTAGCCTCTGATTCAAAGAAATATGGCTTTGAAAGCATTTTTAATATTCTAATTATCCATTCAATAAATTTTTTGTTATCTGCGTAACTAGCATCTATTAGAACCTCTGAAGTTTTCAAAAAATCACTAAGCAAACTATTCACATACATAATTTTTTCTTTTCGTTTAATGTTCTCATCTAAATTTTCAAAATTCTTTAACTGTTCTACTTGAGTCACGATATCCAATATTTGATTTTTTCCATAAACAAATTTATCAAATTCAATCATCTGCTTTGTTGTCAATGTTATCTTAATAACCATATTGGTTTCATTTTTTTTAAAATCAATTATACTGCCGTAGACTATTTTTTCATTATCAAATTTTCCTAATCCATCTCGTATTTTAAATATAGACAACACATCAGTTTTATATTTAATAGCATTTTCAAACATTTCTTTCAAGACATCTTCTGAATAACTTTCTTTTTTTTTGTAAAAAAATAATATTGTTTTCAAATCATTAATTGTATACTTTTCATCTATCAAGTAATTAAGTATCTCTAAATATTCATTATTTTCTTCTATGAGTTTAATAGATTTTTCCAATAATTTAATATCTTCTTTTTTCTTTAATTTTAGTTCTTTTGAATGTATTCTTTTCAAATATTCGATAGTTATTTTTTGGTTTTTCTTATTTTGAATACCCTCTATATATTTATATATGATATGTTTCTTTTCTTCTGGATACGATTCAGCCTTCTTTATAATCTCTTCATTATACAAACGCTTCATTAAAGCATCTTTGTTTGGAAATTGCTTTTTTTCTATTGGCTTAGGTTTGTTACCATTATAGCGTTCATAAATACCTTGTATACGACCGCTTTGTATATTAATTATATACAAGCTCTTAGGGTATTGATTAAATAAATTGTCTATTTTTTCGTTTGTTTCATTTATTATTATTTTGTCTTCAAATCCAAACACTTTAGATTTATCTTTTATTATTATATAGCTCTTATTTTTCAAAAATAGCCTTATGTCACTTTCAATAATCTTTTTACATCCTCGATATGTCATATATAACTTCATTCTTTTACTATATGCCTCCCCCTTTAATATTCTCTCCATCATTTCCAAATATTTTTACATCGCTTATACAACTATGTCTATCTTCTAATACTCTATCAAATTATTAAATTAAATTTTAATAATCGCTACTCTTCCTAATCCTACTATCCATCAATATTGCAAACAAATAAGATGGAGCTTGTAAGTTTTGAAGTGGTACAGTATTTTCTAGTGGAACAAACTTCATAGCCTCTTCTACTACGTTTTTATGAATTGCTCTATTTGTAGTAGTTAACTCAATTGAATTTCCTTTTATTTTGTACTTGAAAACTTTACCTCTAATTTGCTTAAATTCATTGCCTTCGTTTTCTACTATTCTATTCCAAATTGTGTTTATCATTGTTTTCACTCCAGTCTTTAAGACTTGCCTCTATATAAGATTAGAGCATTCCACTCTACATTTCTATCTGCTTATACAGCGTCGCAATAAAACCATCCCAAGCTAAACCCTCAAACCAGCAGTCCTTCATATTATAAATTTGTATCATAAAATTATTTTCTTCAACAACCATACACTCACCAATACAATTCACAATTATTTCGCTTTCTTTAATTATTCTATTTATATCTAATTGCATATTTTCAAAGTAAGTTATTGGATTATAAACATTGGCTTGTACCGCTTCTCCAAAATAAAGTACACCACGTTCTGTT
>JAOAQY010000174.1 GCA_025210965.1 Tissierellales bacterium | reverse complement strand
GTTTTGATGAATTAAAACCAATGTTTGATTTGCCTGATGGTGTATTTCCAGTAGTGCTATTGTGTTTAGGATATCCTAAGCAATCTCCTAAGATACAGCCAAAACATCTATATGATATCGTGGTACATAAAGAGAAATACCATGAAATTTCAGATGATAAATTAAATGAATGTATGGATCAAAAATATAGTGATAGAGCAAAGACACCGCTATCAGATAATAATAAAGATAAGCTGAAAGCTGTGTGTGAAAAAGTGCATGATAAAGAATTTGCAGACGCGGCTTTAGATTATGCGAAATCATTAGGTTATATACACATGGCTCAGAGATATTTTGGGCTTCACTATAGAGCTGATGAGATTAGAACTGGAAATAGTGCTTTTATAAATTCGCTTAGAAATTACGGATTTAAATGGGTAGATGGAATTGATTATGATTGATAATTAGTTTTTTACAATTGCAATTTGGATTTCGCGAAGTAAATTTTTTTCACACTTAGATATGTCATCTTCGAGTAAAAGTAATTCGATGGCGTCACCTCTGAGTGTGAATTTTTTTGATTCAATGTAATTTATCATATCAAAGTACAATTCGGCGGTATTTTTAGACCCATAGAAATTGGCGCACAAAAATGTACCAGCTTCTATGCGAGATACGTTTGGTTTATTTATGAAATTTTCACTTTGATCTAAATTTATTGCAAAGAAATTTTTAAGGTGTATAGATTTTGATTTATCTATGCTCATGTAACGAGCGGGTTGATAGGCTATGTCTATATGCAAGTCAGAATTTTTTTTGAGCTCATTTAATATCTTAAAGTGCTCAAATGTTGAGTGGATATTGCTAGCAGATATGCTGTATCCATATCGTGCGTCTATAGTTTTTATAAAAAATTCATTGCTACAATTATGAAGTGTATCTATAGCATTTATCTGTCTTTCCATATATTTTAGTGTAGCAATTTGCTTTTCTATATTTGATTTTAATTCTATGGATTTATTTTTGTAAATGTTTTTGATTTCTTGTATATTCAAATTTTCTAATTGTTTTATTTCTTTTAGAGAAAAACCGGCAGATTTCAGTATGGAGAGGCTCCAAAGGTCGTTTATAGCATCATCGTCATAGTATCTGTAATTGGTTTGAGGGTCTATATAGGCAGGAATTATAAGTTCTAGTTTTTGATAGAGTCTAATAGCTTGTACGCTTATATCTAGAAGTTTGCTTATTTGCCCAATACTATATAAGTTGTCTTTCATATTTTACCAGCTCCTGTAGAGAATTTGAAATTTGAGTTAAGAATATTATATCATCAAAATGGAAATAGTTAAGGGTGTCGAGAGGGGTTTTGGCTTTGTGTTTTGAGCTTCTATTTTAAATTTTACAAAGTTTTACTACAACTCAGAAATTATTGCTATAATTAGATTGTAGTAAAAAATTTTAAGCTAAATTGCTTAAATTTAGCGAAAGGTTGGCGATTTCAGATGAAGATAAAGTATTTAGGACATTCAGCTTTTATGTTAGAGACGGACAGTATGAAGGCACTTGTAGATCCGTTCATAAACGGAAATCCACAGGCTAATTTTGATGAATCGGATTTACGAGATATAACTCATATATTTGTTACCCACGGACATGGGGATCATATAGGTGATACTGTGGATATCGCAAAGAGAGAAGGAGCATTAGTTGTGTGTAACTTTGAACTTGGGGATTATTTTACTAGAAAGGGATTAACTGTCCACACTATGCACATAGGTGGCAGGTTTGACTTAGGAGTATGTAGAGTTAAGATGACTATAGCACTTCATGGTTCAGGAATTTCTAGCGTTAATGGATTTATATATGGAGGAACGCCATGTGGATTTTTGATAGAAACTGAAGGCAAAAAAGTATATCATGCTGGGGATACTGGACTCACTATGGATATGAAACTTTTAGAGAGAGAAAGCATAGATATAGCAATACTTCCAATCGGGGGCAATTATACTATGGATGCTGAAGATGCAGCTATAGCTACTGAGTTTATAAAACCTAAAATGGTTATTCCAATGCACTACGATACTTTCCCACCTATAAAGGCTGATCCTATAGAATTTGAAAATAGAGTAAAATGTGCAGATGTGAAGATATTAAAGAGCGGAGATGTAGTTGAGATTTAAGAAACCGAGGGGAAACCATCGCTGATTTATTGCAGAGTAGTTCAAAAGATAATAACGATAAAAGACAGATTCGGAGATGTCAGATGATGCGTAAACTAGATAATAAAAGGCTAGATAATAAAAGACTAGAGAACAAAAAGCTAGAGAACAAAAAGCTAGATAATAAAAGACTAGATAATAAAAGACTAGATAACAAAAAAATAGACAATAAAAAACTAATGCTTTTAAGTTTAAGCCTAATTTTGATTGCGTTTTTCATGATTTTAAACGGGAAGCACGAATCGTTAGTGCTAGCACTTAGTGAAAATACAGATGATATAGAGCTTGTGAGAGAAGAAATTGGAGAGCTCGTAGATGGTAGGACAGTACTATGTGAATCGAGTAAACTTAGGTCTGCTTTTACAGAAAAGCATAGTGGTATTTTTGTGAAAACATTTTATTCAAATACAGATAGGCAAAATTGTGAAGGCTATATTTGTATATGTGATCAGAGGCAATTTATGAATTCGACTAGTAGACTTAGAACTAGAGTTGCTTTTTTTAAGGTTTCAAATTTCTTGAATTCAGAAGAGTATGATGAAAAGACAATACTAAATGATTATGTCAAAATTACTAGAATCGCAAGTGGTGATGTAGCTTATGATTCAGCTTTAGATAGTTTGTATTTTGTAAGTAGGGGCGTTAGTGTTCCCGAGATAAAAGTAGATATAGAGTTGGATTCAAAAGATTATATTATGAGAGAATCGATTGTAAATATTGAGACAAAAGAGTTTTGTAGAGACGATAACAAACATGTAGATGGTCATTTGATAGGCAGGAGAGAAAAATATTCTAAAGATGTAGATATACAGAAGAGGTTTTTTGGAAAGGTGCTAAATGGATTTAGTTTAGATTTTGGAGATTATAAGCTAAATCAAAATGGTTCTAATTATGTTTTTGATTTGAAATTTGAAAATATTGGTGAGACAGAGTCATCGAATGTGAAGAGTAACTTGATTCTAGAATGTTGTTTTTGATTTGAAATACTAAAAAACGGGGTGTAGCTTTTTTGCTACATCCCGTTTATAGTAATTGCCAATAAATCCCATATCATGTGAAGTATGATAGGAGGCCAAAGTGACTTGCTTTTTCTAAATACCCATCCGAATATCATGCCCATGGCAAATAGAAATACGCTTATAGATAAGATTCTAGGAAAAGTGAATAAACCATGGTCGATATAAGATGGGAAATGAATCCCCATAAATAGTAGAGACTGAATAATATTGGCTTTGGTGTCATTTACAAGAGATGCAAGTGCGTTAAAAAACCAACCTCTAAACACAAGTTCTTCTAGTATGCCGACGATAAGAAATTGTCCTATGAGCTTAATTGGGTGAAAGCTTTCGCCTATATGAAAACCACCGTATTTAAAGAACATGCTCCCGAATTGAACTGCTAAAAATGGCAATAATACTATAAAAAAGTATTTCCAATTGATTTTTATATCAAAAAGCTGATTAGATGGCATGCAGAGCTCATTGTTGTATCTTTTTAAGTAAAAAACAGCAAACATTATCCAAATTATAGATTTGACACTGCCATTTAAAATAGCTTTTGACCAAAGATCTAAATCTGGCTGCCAGATATCGTTTATTATGTATATTCGAACAGACCATATGGTAATTAAAATTATATATGATATAAAAATGTCTTTCATAGTTAGGTTGCGGTGTGCAAATATTTTTCTCAAAAAAATCACGTCCTTAAATATTTCCAAAAGTGACTACTACCTTTAGTATAACATTTAAGAACGTAAAAATCTGAAAAATAGAGTATGAAATTTGTATGAATTATCTTATTTGAAAATTTTTAGATTGCAATGTGCTAGATTAAAGGTGTGAATTTATGGGCTATTTTGTAGTTGCAGTTGATTCAGACATGTCTTTATTTTTAGTTTTTTTAGCCAATAATTTTTTTACATGTTCTAAGTCGGATTCGTTAAATGTTATATGCTTTTGATAGACAAGTTTTTCGTTTCCTAGATGAAAATAATTTAGAATCAGTTTATTTTTATTCCAAGAATAGTTGTATATATAGTTCCACGGTATGAAGCCAGGAGCTACTAAAAATCCATTTTTGCATAAATAGCTTTTTTGAAATCCAATTACTATATTGTTAGATATAATAAGGGCAAATAAAAATGATCTGATAGCCCAGCTATAGTCGCTTATTACAAAATTTCTTATTGATAGTCCAATCAATATAATTGAGGAAAGTGTAAATCCGTAGAAATTTAAGGATTTTTTATTTCCTATTTCTACAACTATATCGCCAGCTTTAGTCAATCCATGTTTGTAACGTAAAATTACTGAAAATATACCATATAAACCTATTAATCCAGCTATTCCGTAAAGTATCATTTCATAAAACATAATTATTCCACCTTTTTAAATATTTGAGATAGTTTTAGATTAGCAGATTGGAGTTAGAAAAACAAGGGAGTAGCTAAGAAATAAACGGTAGGATGAAAGACTCACAATAGTAGACGTATAAAAGTCAAAAGATTATGATATACAACTAAGAGCTGTGAGAATTTTGCATAAATCATAAGTTAAAATTTGAAGAGAAACTAATGATCCGATAACTTGAATGACAATTGAATAAGTTGTATAATTAATTTGCGTTCTTTTGAATAGTTAAAAAAAGTTGTTAATTGGAAAAGGGGTCGAGATATTTGAAAAAAGAAAATTTAAAACTGTTAGTTATGATTGGTTGTATTTTGGTAATTTGGAGTGGTATGTTCTTTTTGAAATCAATGGAGAAGGAAGAGTCGATTTTTGATGAGTATTATTCGGGTGAAGGAATAGTAATTGAAAATTCGGGTGATAAGCATTATATATTTGATTTAGATGATT
>JAOAQY010000173.1 GCA_025210965.1 Tissierellales bacterium | reverse complement strand
TGTTTTAAATCAAAAGCGAATAAATATTTCTTTATAGGGTACTTATAGAAACAAGTCGGTTTCGTAGTGGAAGAAAATAAGTAGGGGGCTTATTGTTCTGAATCTGATGCGAGAAAAATCTTAATAGCAGTAAAAAAATGTTAAGGGGAAGCTATCAAAATATTTATATTCTAGAAGGAGGAGTCTTATGTCGATCAAAACAAAGATAGGTTCTAAACTAGGAAGTAAATTAGTGCTGATAATGTTGTTAGTGAGTATAATACCACTAGTGGTAGCTACATTTATTACACAAAAACAGGCATCAAAAGCACTAGAAAGTGCAGCCAAAACGGAAGCAGTTAAGATGACAGAATTACATGCAGAGATGATAGACAAAAAGCTAGAATCAATAGAGAGCATAATAAAGGTGAGCTCAAAGAACAATATTTTAAAAACATTACTTACAGATAATTCGAATTCAAACAAAATCATTGCAAAAAAATATTTAGAGAGTGTGAAGTCAGACAATGCCAAACTAATAGAGATGATGGTATTTGTCGACAAAAGCGGACAATCAATAGTGAGTGATACTAGCACAAGCATATCTGTAGATGTCTCAGATCGTGACTATATGAAAGAGGTGCTTTCATCAAAACGAGGGACTTTTAGCGATGTGATTGTGAATAAAGAGACAAAAAAATCCATTGTGGTTTCAGCAGAGCCTATAATGGTGGGGTCAGAAGTTCAAGGGGTATTGATTGCTACCATATTGTTTGACAGTATAAAAGACATAGTAGATGATATAAAAATTGGCAAGGAAGGCTATGGATACCTCATAAATAGTGATGGACTACTCATAAGTCATCCTACAGATGAATATGAAAATCAAAAGAACCTATTTGGAGATAGTGAAGAATTAGATACTATACTCTCAAAAATGACGCTAGGAGAGACTGGCGATGGGCACTATACAATGGGCGGCGAATACAAATATGTGGCGTATGCACCAGTAAACGGATGGACCATAGCATCTACTGCAAATTATGATGACTACATGGCAGCGAGTATAGGAATAAGAAATATATCGTACTTGATATTGCTCATATCATCAATAGTTGTAATAGTCGTTGCTTTTGTATTTTCTAAAAAAATAGTAAGGCCAATAATAAAAATATCCGATGCAGCTGATAAATTAGCAGTTGGAGATATAGACGTAAATGTGAATATAGACAGTCAAGATGAGATAGGAATACTTGCAAACTCCTTTAAACTCATGGTTTCAAATATCAAAGAGCAGGTTGAATGCGCTAAGCAAATAGCAAAGGGCGATTTATCAACGGTGGTAAATGTGAAATCAGAAAAAGACGTACTTAACAAAAATCTAGATATGATGCTAGGTAGCATAAAGGATTTAGTTAATGAAACAAACACTTTAGTAGATGCAGCTAAGGATGGTAGATTGAAAGTCAGAGGAGATGCATCTAAATTAGATGGAGGATATGCATCGATAGTACAGGGAATAAATGATACATTAGATGCTGTGACACTTCCAATAGAAGAAGCGGCAGAAGTATTGTATGAGATGTCAAATGGAAATCTAAGTGTAAGTGTTGATGGTAACTATAAAGGTGAGCATGCAAAGATAAAAGATGCTCTTAACTCTACTATAGAGACTATAAGAACGTATATAGTGGAGATATCATCTATGCTAGATTCTATGTCGAATGGAGATTATAACCTGTCTATAGAAAATGATTACAAGGGAGATTTCGTTGAAATCAAAAATTCTCTAAATAACATAATAGATTCTATGAATGATGTGCTTGGAGAGATAAGTAAATCATCAATTCAAGTAGCATCAGCATCAGGTCAGGTGTCTCAATCAGCTCAGGATCTTTCAGATGGTTCATCTAGGCAATCAGCAGCTATAGAGGAGATCACAGCCTCTGTGACGCAGGTTGCAGAACAAACTAGAGAAAATGCTCAAAATTCAACAAAAGCAAATAAACTTTCGGTAGAGGTTCAGGGAAATGCAGAGAGAGGAAATGACCAGATGAAACAGATGCTAAGAGCTATGGATGATA
The DNA here is from genome assembly GCA_025210965.1 of Tissierellales bacterium. Lineage (NCBI taxonomy): Bacteria > Bacillati > Bacillota > Tissierellia > Tissierellales > Tissierellales bacterium. Next base: position 2,895 of record JAOAQY010000173.1, on the reverse strand, counting down.
TAAACAAATCATCTGTAAATATTTCTAATATCATAAAAGTCATAGACGAGATAGCATTCCAGACCAATATACTTGCACTTAATGCAGCTGTAGAGGCGGCTAGAGCAGGAGAACATGGTAAGGGATTTGCCGTAGTTGCAGAAGAAGTTAGAAACCTCGCAGCTAGAAGTGCTGATGCGGCAAAAGAGACAACAGACTTGATTGAAAACTCTATTTCAAAAGTAAAAACAGGAACAGAGATAGCAAGTGAAACGTCACAAGCTCTAGATGAAATAGTAACAGGTATTACAGATGCGGCTACTATATTTGGGGAAATAGCAAAAGCATCTAATGAACAAGCTACTGCCATAGCACAGGTGAATGAAGGGATATCTCAGATATCTAAAGTTACTCAAACAAATGCAGCAACATCTGAAGAAAGTGCAGCAGCGAGTGAGGAAATGTCAGCTCAGGCTGAGATGTTAGAAAAGATGGTGGGTGAGTTTAGACTAAAGAAATTTTAATCAACTAATGATAACACAATTAAGTGAAAATATTACGTTATAGAAAAAATGTCAAATAGTGTTTTAGGCTCAGTTTTGAGACTAAAACATTATTTTTCGTTAAGAAAATTGATAAGTTAAAGTAAATCATTGTTGACATAACTGTAAAAATTTTGTAAACTGTTACCGGGCCCGTAAATAACAGTAAAGTTTAACTGTAAAAATAATCAGGAGGTAGTAAAATGAAAAGCACAAAAAGATTAGTATCATTTTTAATTTGCTTTTTCATGATGTTTCAGTTATGTGCTGGAGTATTAGCAGAAGGAGTAACAACAAATGTAGTAAACAATAAAGACGAGGTAGAGACTGAAGATTATAAAGAAATAGATGCAAGCTTAAATGAAGTAAGTCAGAAGATAGAAGCTAAAATAAAACCAACGTCAATACGAATTCCAGAAGAGGAAGAAACACTTCCCTTTTATATAGATTCAGAAGTGAATGGAGATGAAATAGATACATATTTTGTACTTCAAGGAGAGTTTGATGGAGATGAAACACTTAGTTTAAGTGTATATGATGGAGACAATGAATTATTAGCTGAAGAAATTGATTGTGATAGCGAGAGAATAGAGCTTTCAGGAATAGAAACTGGAAAAGAATACTATGTGGAGTTTGTCTCTAGTAAAGAAATAGACGTAGATGTACTATTAGGAATAGCAGATCACTTTGTAGATACAGCTGATTATGAGAAGAAATATATCTGTAGATATAAAGTGAATGTAGAGCTTGAGAATGAACAAATAGAGTATGTTGAAAATGAATTTTTCGATGTAAATTATATGAGTTACTATAAAACAGCTACTGTAGCTGAAAATATTGAAAAAATAAGAAAAGAAAAGGGACTAGAAATTGGTCAAAAGCTAGATGTTTTAGGTGATTTCATGATATGTCCTGAAGGAGAAGCCAAGAGCAGAAGAGGTGGAAGACAGCGAGTAGAAAACGAATCCAATGACAGTTTTTCATCAGCAGATAGAATTGAAGATGATGATAACATGATTGGTTGGATTGGTGAGAGAGGTGATGAAGATTTCTATGAGATAGAGTTCTCTAGAGATGGCTTAGTTAATTTTTGGATTGGAAACATTCCAGATGGTGAAGACTACAATATTTATGTGTACGATGATGACGATGAAGATGACTTAGTGTATAGAGGAGACGAAGAAGGTAATGGCGGAGACGAGTTAATAAGCTATGTACCGATACGAGGCGATAGAACCTACTATATAAAAGTTGAAGGAGATAGAAGTAGCGACTATGACAGTCAGCATAACTACACACTTAGAGCAAAGTGGAAAGAAGAAGTAGAAGAAGATGAATATGAAGACAATGACGATATAGATGAAGCAGAAAAAATATTAACATTGGGTAGCAATGACTATAGTGAATCAGAGACTATAAATGCTACGCTTCATGATAGCGACGATGATGACTATTATAGAATACAACTAAAGAAAGATGCAAGTATTAGGATAACTTTAGAAGATATTCCAGAGTATTGCGATTATGAGTTGAAGTTATATGATGAGGATGGGGATAAGATTGCACAAAGCAAAAATGATGATAACGAAGACGAAGAAATAGAAGAAAACCTTAAAAGAGGAGATTACTATATCAAGGTATATGGTGGTTTTAGTGATGAAGAGTATGAATTAACAGTAGAAGCTAATGCTGAAAATAATGAATATGAGGATGAATTTGAGCCTAATAATGATGCTGATGAAGCTGAAAATATATTAGTATTTAGTAAAAATGATAGCAATAAAGAGAAGACTATAAAAGCGACATTGCACAATGATGACGATGTTGATTATTACTTGATTGAACTTGATAAAGAGGCAGATATAGAAATAAATCTAGAAGATATTCCACGTTTTAGCGATTACAATTTGAAACTATATGACCACAATGAAGATGAAGTTGCTAGGAGCACTAATGATAATGATGAAGATGAAAAAATAGAAGAACGTCTTGAAAAAGGTGATTATTATATCAAAGTATACAAGGACTATAGCAATAAGGAATATAAACTTACAGTAAAAGCTACTTCAATAATCCCAGGAAATGATATAATACAAGCAGATGGAAAATGGTTTAAGATCAAAAATCCAGAAAATGTGCAAGAAATGATGAGTGATTCTCCACGAATGGATTTAAAAGATAAGGATATTTTTGTAAAAGTAGTTGAAAGTAAATACAATGAAAAGCAAGTAATCGTTTGCGATGATGGTGAATTACAAGGCCAGCTATACGCAGGAACAGGCTCAAATTGGAGTCAATCTGGAAATCAAGTAGTTGCAATACCAACAAATTCAATCGCAGTAGCTTCAAATATAAGAACTAGAGGATTTTTTGA
>JAOAQY010000172.1 GCA_025210965.1 Tissierellales bacterium | reverse complement strand
GCTATATTTTTTGACAGTCGACAGTATTACCAAAAAAGGAGTAGTAATTAAGCATATGAAGTCCAAAATTATCATAGGGATAATCATCAGTAGTTTGATATATGCTATATGGAAGAAATTTGATATTGCGTATATTTTTCTTTTGTCGTACTTTTTTGTAGTAATGAATATAATACCAATCGTCAATAAAGATTTAGAGTCGGTAAAATAGAGAATAGAATAAAAAAAATCACTCATATGAGTGATTTTTTTTATTCTATTCTGAAACCATCTCATCTCTTTTGGTTCTAAAAGATGGAATGCTAATATTTTGATTTGAAACATTATAGATCAAATCTCCTAGTTTTTCACAGGCAAATCCCAAAACAGCTCCACAAGCTAGAGATGCCAATACCAAAAGCCATTGACCACCAGATGCGAACGTTGAAAAACAGCCTATGAATACGCCAGTCATGAAATCTAGTTTTTTCCATTTGATTTGAGTACAAATAGCAAAAGTTATGATGAAAGTTGATATACCATTTGCAAACGGTATGAAATCAGCATATTCACAAAACCATATTGCCATCATAGCCCAAAATACTCCACAAGCATTAGTTCTAAGTGCTTTAAAAAATCCTTGGCTCTTAGCACCACCAGCGAAAAAAGTAGTGCAACCAGCAAAGCCAGCCCATGTAATAAGACCAAGAGATACGCTACCTTCTGCCCAAAAAGCGCACAGCAGAGCAGTAGCAATAGCCGAAGCTAATAATCTACTCATAATCAAAAACCCTCCAAAACCCAAAATAGTATTTCTATAAATTCAAATAACCATCAAATAAATGACTTAAGATTACCGAAACACAAGAAAGTAATATTTTAATAGAATTTTGGAGGGGTGAGTGTGACTTAATTCACGTTTTATTGATTTTTAAAAACTTTTTTGCCCTTTGAGATACTTTGTACTGGGCAAACATTGGCACAAAGATGACAACCAACGCATTTATCTTCATCAAGCTCAGGCTTTCTATCTTCTTCATTCCAATTTATAGCTTGGTGACCACCATCGTAGCAAGAAATGTAGCATCTACCACATCCCACACAGCTATCTTTGTCGAATTCAGGATATATTATAAAATCTCTATCCAAATCTTCTGCAGGAACGATTTGATCTAGTGCTTTTCCAACTAAATCTTCTAACCTATCTATACCTTTTTCTTCCATATAATAAGAAATACCACTTATCATATCTTCCACTATTCTATAGCCGTATTGCATTATAGATGTAGTCACTTGAAGATTTCTTGATCCAAGGAGTATAAACTCTATACAATCTTCCCAAGTTTCTATTCCACCTATACCGCTGATTGGAATATTTTTAAGATTTTCATTTGATGCTAATTCATGAATAAACCTTAGAGCTATAGGTTTTACAGCTTTTCCAGAATATCCAGATACAGAAGACTTTCCATTTATTACAGGATATGCAGTCATTTGATCTAAATCTATACCAGTAATTGATTTTATAGTATTAATAGTTGCAAGAGCGTCAGCACCACCTTCAACAGATGCAATTGCAGGTTTTGTCATATCGCCTATATTTGGAGTCATCTTGGCTAGAAGTGGAAGAGAGGAACCTCTTTTTACCGCTTTACAATATGTTTTAACCAATTCAGGATTTTGACCAACATCAGAACCCATTTCATGACTAGTCATTTGAGGACAGGAGAAATTGCATTCAATCATATCTGCTCCAGCTTCTGTTACTAGGCGAGCAAGTTCAGTCCATTCTTTTTCATTTTCTCCCATTATTGATGCTATAATAACCTTTCCAGGATAATTTTTCTTTAATTTTGTTATAGCTTCTAGGTTTTCTTCCAAAGGATGTGTAGAAATTTGCTCCATATTTTTAAAACCAACAAAAGCAGTTGACTCTTTTTGTAAATGATCGAATCTTGGAGAGACTTCGTTTGGTATATAAAAACCGATTGTTTTGTATACTATGCCGCCCCAGCCAGCTTCTAAAGCTTTAGCGCACATTTCATAACATCCACCAACTGGAGAAGATGATAAGAAAAATGGATTTTCGCATTTTACACCACAGAAATTTATAGAAAGATCTTTTGTTTTCATTATTTTAAACCTCCTTTAGAAGAGCTAGAAGATTCTAGATAGTTCATTATTAGTTTTGCTACATCCTTACCTTGCTTTACACCATCAACGACTGTTTTGTCACCATCAGTGCAATCACCAGATACAAATATAGAATCATCATTTGTTTTGTACTTGTCCAAGATACTTATAGAAGCTAAGTCTTTTAAATCGTCAGATTTTTGACCTATAGCCAAAAGTACATGGTCAGCAGGTAATACCAATTCTGAATTATCTTTAAAACCTACAGCTTTTATAGCTTCTACACTAGCGCTGCCAATGATACTATGAGGTTTAAAGCCAGTAAAGACAGGTATACTTAAGTCTTGTAAGTATGATTTTTCGTCTGGAGATGCAGGCATTTCGAGTAGACTTCTTCTATAGACTACCTTTACATCTTCACAGCCAAATCTTTTAGCAGTGCTCGCGCAGTCCATAGCTACATCACCACCACCTATAACGACTATATGTTTTCCAATAAAAGTTGAATCTGGATTTGTTTTAGCTTTAGCTAAAAATTCACATCCTTGTTCGACTTTTTCTAAATTAATTCCATTTATATCGAGATCTTTACCATTCTGATTGCCTATAGCTATCAGTATAGATTTAAAGCCTTTAGCCTTTAAATCTTCTATGGAAAAATCTTTTCCTAATTTTTTATTTGTTTCAAAATTCACTCCAAGCATTTTAATGTAATCGATTTCTTGATCTACAAGAGCTTGAGGTAATCTATCAGAAGGAATACCATAAGATAACCATCCGCCTAATTGTTCTCTTTGTTCAAATACAGTTACATCATAGCCTTTTTGAACTAATGCAGAGGCAGCACTAAGTCCGCTTGGACCAGAACCTATTATGGCTATAGAATCTTTTGTTATTTCTACAGATTCTAATACTTTTAGATTTGTATTCAATTCGTATTCTGTGATATATCGCTGTAATTTTGCTATTTGTATAGGTTTATCTATATCACAGTGACTACAGGCTCCTTCACAGTATTTATCAGTAGGACAAACTCTCGCACAAACACCGCTTAAAATATTATTAGATCTCAATGTTTCAGCAGCTCCCTTTATATTTCTAAAACGCAATGAGCGGATAAACTTTGCCGGATCAGATTCCGCAGGACATGCTTTAGAACAAGGGGCATCGTGACATAATAGACAACGAGAGGCCTCTTCTATAGCTAATAACGGTGTAAATGGTTTTTCACGTTCTTCTAAGTAGTTTTTTTCATTTTTCATAACAACCTAAACCTCCTTAAATTTGAAAGGATTTTACCTAAACAAAAAACTCACGCAAGATCTGACGGGAAAAATAGGATCGCTTGCGTAAGTTACTTGAAAACGGCTAGAAAGTTTTCAAGCTGTCGAACAATTCTAATTGTTTCGACATATTGACTATACAACATTGTTATAAAAATGACAATCACTGTAATCATCCAAAATCTAGTGAATTTTGGATGATATTGTTAATTATCTAACAAAACCTTCGAAAAGCTACGTTTTTCGAAGGTTTTGTATGTTAAAACTAAGATATCATCAATCTGAGTTTATTTACATATTCAGGGTCTAGAGGCTCAGCTTTGTCAAAGTAAAACATTGCTGAATCTAAATCATCTAATTTATAATAAGCTATAGCTAAATTTGTAAAAAAACTGACCTCACTTGGATCGAGTTCTATGGCTTTTTCTAGTTTTTCAATAGCTTTTTTAGGCAAATCTCTATTTATATATAGAATGCCTAATTGACCATAGCTAAGCGCGTGGTTTGGATCTAGGTGTAGAGCTTTGTGAAGAATATTTTCTATTTGAGAACTAGGGTATGAACGTTTGCTGTATATCCTAGATAATATTACATAACCTGATGCTGTCATCGCATTTTTAAATTCAGCTTCACGTATGAATTCTACAATCATCTCATCGTCACCGAGTTCAGCAGCGCAAACTATCAATAGATTGTAGATATCGGTGTCGCTAACTTCTTTTCGCTTTTTAGTTAGCGATTTTTTTAAAAGATTTATTGCTTTCTCGTATTTTTCTTTTTCATAAGCTTTCATAGCTTTGTCGGCATAGATATCTCCACTTCTGGTAGCGAGACGATATATGAAGAAAGTTAATGCTCCTAATTTGATTATAGCTTTAAAAATTTTTACTACCATGTGAATTGATATTAGTTCTGTAGAATGTGATAATATCATCATAAACACTCCTTTGTGAAAATAGATTTATATGACTGTAAAATTATACCATGATTTTTTTATTTGTCATAGGCTAAAAATGAATTATACTATGTTTGTATTTGCTCACAGTGAGGAGCTGATATAGAATTAATGTATACAAAACTATAAACTTAGAAGGTGAAAATATGAAGGTAGTAGATTTAACTCATAATTTAAATGAAAAAATGCCAGTTTATCCAGGAACGCCAAAACCGAAATTCGACAATGTGTATACCTTTGAAGAATACAAATTTAGAGAGGCGAAATGGACTATGTTTTCTCATACTGGGACTCATATGGATTCGCCGGCTCATATGGAGTTAAAGGGTAAAACACTAGATCAATTCGATATAATTCAATTTATTGGTCGAGCTCTTGTGATACATATACGAGATCTTAGTAGCAATATTATAGAGATGAAGGATTTGAATATAGAAACTGAAGATTTAAGAGAAGCAGAATTTATTCTGATAGATACGGATTGGAGTAAATACTGGGCCGAAGATAGGTATTTTGAAGAAGGACCATATTTATCTATAGAAGTTGTAAGAGAACTTATGAAATATGATTTAAAAGGTATAGGTATAGATCAGATGTCAATAGATGGAATGAACACAAAATCTTTTGAGAATCATCACGAGATATTGTCTAAAAACAAAACTGTAATAGTGGAGAACTTAAAAAATCTAGATAAACTACCAAAATGGGTAGAGTTTATGGCGTTTCCTATAAATGTAGAGAATTGTGATGGATCGCCTATTAGGGCAGTGGCTAGGTATTAAAATTTTAGTGTTTTCGAGTAATTTTTTTAGAAAATCAAGTTATAATTTAGATTAGTGAAAGAGGCAATTGCGCTTTAATTTTAAGTGCAATTGCCTCTTATATTCACCCATAAATCTAAGCTACTTTTTTGCTAACTGATTTTTTAAATTTGAGATTAGGAATATTAAATGTTATAGCTATAACACCTGCTATAAGAGTCAAGAAAGGATAATACATGTATTTTACTATTGCAAAAGACGACACCCCGCTAAGTCCGGATACGAATAGTAATTGAGCACCATAAGGTATGATTCCTTGTATAGAGCTTGCAAATAAATCCAGTATACTAGCTGAGCGTTTTGGGTCTATATCGTATTCTTCAGATATATTTTTTGCAAGAGGACCTGCCATTACTATACTTATAGTGTTATTTGCAGTACACATATTTATGAGACTTGTAAGTATAGCTATACCAAATTCTCCTCCTCTTCTTCCGCTTACAGTTTTGTGTATAAAGTTTATTAAAAAATCTATACCACCATTTAGCTTTATCAGTTCAACTAGTCCACCTATGATTAGTGAAATCATAGCTAAATCTTCCATACCTTGCATACCCTTTGCTCCCGTTTGAAGCATTTCTAAAAATTCAAAGCTTCCATCGAATAGTCCGATAGCGCCTGAAAGCACTATGCCTCCCATGAGCACGGCAAGTACATTCATACCGAGAAGTGCAGAAACTAGCACAGCTATATATGGGAGTATTTTTATAAAACTAAAATCATGACTTTCTACTACACTAGTTTGCATTCCACCGGCTAATACAGATAGTAATATAGCAGTTATTACAGCAGCTGGAAGTACAATCAAGAAATTTACCTTAAACTTGTCTTTCATTTCGCAGCCCTGAGTTTTTGTAGCCGCAATTGTAGTATCTGAAATCATAGATAGATTGTCTCCAAACATAGAGCCACCAACGACACTCGCGAGTGCTAAAGCGACTGGAATGCCAGTTTGCTCTGCAACGCCTATGCCTATAGGCGCGAGTGCTACCATAGTTCCCATAGAGGTTCCCATCGATAGTGATATAAAACAGCAAATTACGAATATACCTGATAGCAATAAATTTTGAGGAAGTATACTAAGACCAAAGTTTACAGTAGATTCAACGCCGCCCATAGCAGATGATATAGAGCCAAATGCACCAGCTAGAAGAAATATAAGGCACATGAGGATGATATTAGAATCACTTGCCCCTTTGCAAAACACCTCTATTTTCTTTTCTAGATTTACACTTCTATTCATACAAAGGGCTACAGTTGAAGCTATGACAAAAGCTACTAATACAGGCATAGCATAAAAATCTCCAGTTATTATGCCAGAGCCTATAAATAATAGTAAAAAAACAAAAAGTGGTAGCAAGCCGAGAGCACTTGCTTTTGATGAATTAGATTCCATAAAAAATCTCCTTTCGATAGTTAAATATTTTTGCAAATAATTGCCACTAAGGATTATATAGCTATAATTTGATTAAAGATAATAGTTTATATTTATGTGATTGACTACGAAATAGAAAAAGCTTATGAGTTAATATTTTTATTGCTAGTAGTTAATATTTTAAATGATTAATTAACATTAATTATTTCAGAAAGAATTTCTATTAGCATAGATTATAATAAAAAAATCTCTATAAAAAATCTTAATTTGTTGACGTATTAACTCCAATATAAAATGGATAATGTGAATACTATTTATTAGGAGGAAGCGGTTACAATGAAGACTAAAGAAGTATTATTAGAAGAATTGAAAGAATGTGTCATAGAAATGGAGGATGAAGAAATTGTTGATGTTGCGAAAGAGTATATTCAAAATGGATATGACGCATTTGACGGAGTACAAGATGGGCTTTGTAAGGGAATGGAGAGAGCTGGAGAACTCTTTGAAGAAGAGGAATACTATATTCCTGAATTATTAATATGTTCTGATGCTATGTATGAAGGTATAGGAGTATTAAAAGAACACATAATAGAAGATCCAAGCGCAGAGAAACTAAAAGCAGTAGTTGGAGTAGTTGAAGGAGATACTCATGATATAGGAAAGAATATTTATAAAATCATGCTTGAATCTAATGGATTTGAAGTTATAGATTTGGGAAGAGATGTTACATGTGAATCATTTATAGAAACTGCGAGAAAAGAAAAAGCTCATTTAATAGGGATGTCGACACTGATGACTACGACTATGGGACATATGAAAGAGGTAATAGAGGCTCTTGAAAAGGAAGGGATAAGAGACGAGGTTGTAGTAATGGTAGGTGGAGGACCTATTTCTAGAAGTTTCGCAGAAACAATAGGAGCAGATGGATATGAAAGAGATGCTGCACTTGCTGCAAAATTAGCTAAAAATTTAGTTAAAACAAAGTTGCTAGATAAGATTGCATTGGGGGCTTAATATGGATCCTAAAACTAGGCTTTTGGAAGCGATGAAAAAAAATAAAGTAGATAGACCACCTTGCATTTGTCCTGGTGGAATGATGAACATGATAGTAAGAGAGCTTGTTGAAGATAAAGAACTTACTTGGCCAGATGCGCATACAAATGGTGAGAAAATGGCAAAACTTGCAAGAAAAAGTTATGACGCAGGTAGTTTTGAAAACTATGGAGTCCCATTTTGTATGACTATAGAAGCAGAAGCTATGGGTGCAAAAGTCAGTCTTGGGACAATGGATACAGAACCTAGAGTTACAGAGTATTGCATATCAAAGAGTGAAGAGTACAATGCTTTAAAAACTTTGAATTTTAGTGAAGGCAGACCGAAAGTAGTATTAGATGCAATAAAGTACATCAAACGTAGTGGGGAGGAAGTTCCGATTATTGGAAATCTAGTAGGGCCGATAAGTTTAGCAAGTTCACTTGTAGATCCTATGGTGTTTTATAAAGAAATGAGAAAAAAGCCTGAAGAAGTACACCGATTATTAGAGTTTGTGACAGAAGAGAGTCTAAAATTTGGTATAGAGCAGCTAAAAGCAGGAGCAGATGTCATAACTATTGCAGATCCAAGTGGAACAGGGGAAATACTCGGAGCAAAACAGTTTTCAGCATTTGCAGTACCTTACTTAAATAGATTAGTTGAAGGACTTGAAGCCTATAAACCCAATAGTGTTATAGTTCATATTTGTGGAAGACTCAAAAGTGTCTACTCTCCGTTAAATGATTTGAAAGCAGGGGTAATAAGTTTTGATGCCATAACTAGCATATTGCAAGTTAAAGAATTTGTTAAAGATAAAGCTATAATGGGGAATGTAAGTACCTATACGCTTGAATATGGTGAAGAAGATAAGATAGAACAAATATCGAAAAAGTGTGTCGAGCAAGGCGTTAATATATTGTCGCCAGCTTGTGG
>JAOAQY010000171.1 GCA_025210965.1 Tissierellales bacterium | reverse complement strand
CCTTTAAAGATCGTACCGGTTCGACCCCGGTCTTCGGCACCAATTTAATATAATAATAACGCGGGGTGGAGCAGCTTGGTAGCTCGTCGGGCTCATAACCCGGAGGTCATCGGTTCAAATCCGGTCCCCGCAACCAAAATTGTTAAAAGACTTATCAAATTGATAAGTCTTTTTTGTTACGAAAAATAATGTATAAAAAAAGAGATACAATAGCATCTCTTAAATATTCATATACGATAATCTCCCACTAATTCAAATGGTGGGAGATTTTTAGGTTTAGGAATAAAACACAGGCTTATCCCTCAACCATATAATTTATTTTATCTTTGACGATATAATAAGTTTTATAGCTACTTTTGTAGACAAAAATAGGATCAGAATTAGCATTTGTAAACCAGTTAACAAATTCTTCATGATTCTCAATTTTTAAATACAAAGGATTTTCACTATTATAAAATATTGTATAAGATTTCATAAATATTCCCCCTTATATCTTTTTTATATCACAAAAGTCTGCTAAAATAAAGGTTAACGAAAGGATTCGGCAAAATAAACCTAGAAATAATGAATATGGAGTTGAAAATTCTAATAAAAGGGGTATAATGAGGAGTGTATTATGAATAATTATCAGGAACAATTTATAGAGAAGCTTTCAAGATATTATGATGTAGAGAAAGACGTAGAGATTTCAGATTTGAAATTTGAAGCCACGGGAGTGTATAATCAGAGAAATATACAATACATGGCTAGTAAGAAAGTTGAGATTTATGCATTTCAAAATAATGAACAACTTTTTTTAAAGAGGATAGGAGATGAAAGCGTAGAAGAGTTTTTAATAACTCTTACGAATTGGCTTAAAAACAATGTTGATGATATAGTGGAAATCAATGAAGAACACATGGAGACATTGTTTAATTTTATAATTGAAGGCAATCGCGATTTATCCAAAAAAGAAGAAAAATTGATATCTAAATATAGATATTACAAGAGTTATTGTCTAGGATTTAGGGGTTGGATTAATGTAAAATTGTTTTACATTAATCCAAAATCTAATCTTATATATGCCAATAAGAGAGGAAAGGGGGAAACGGAGAAAGTTTTGAGGGATTACCTCGGAAAGTAGGGTTAAGTCGAATGGCAGTCGACAAATATATATTATGAGGGGGCAATTATAATGAATGCATTGACATTGGTATTAGTATCAATAGTTGTATTTATCGTTGCTTACTTAACTTATGGTAGATGGTTGAGTAAACAATGGGGCGTTGATCCAAAGAGACCAACACCGGCACATACTAGACAGGATGGTGTAGATTATATGCCAGCGAAGGCACCAGTTTTATTGGGCCATCACTTTTCATCAATTGCAGGAGCTGGACCAATATTAGGACCGATTGGAGCTGCTATATTTGGGTGGTTACCAGTATTCTTGTGGATATTGGTAGGGTCAGTATTCTTTGGTGGAGTGCATGATATGGGAGCATTATTTGCATCTGTACGTCATGATGGTAAATCATTAGGGGAAGTTATCGGAGAAACTATGGGAACAAAAGGAAAGAAATTATTTGCAGCGTTCTCATGGCTTACATTAATACTTGTTGTAGCTGCATTTGTAAATGTATGTGCAAATACATTTGTTGCAACACCATCAGCTGCTACATCATCATTATTATTCATAGCATTAGCTATTGGATTTGGATTCCTTGTTTACAGACGTGGGGCTGGCTTAGGAATTAGTAGTGTTATTGGGGTAGCTTTATTATTTATTTGTATATGGTTGGGAATTAAATTCCCATTGGTAATGTCAAAAGAATTTTGGATGATATTTTTACTTGGATATATTTTTGTTGCATCTATTACACCGGTTTGGATTTTATTACAACCTAGAGATTACTTGAACTCATTCTTGCTTTATGCAATGCTTATCGGTGGTGTAGTTGGAATCGTATTATTTAGACCAACATTGGAACTTGCATCAGTGACTTCTTTTAAATTAGGAACAGGGGTTTCTGCTAAGTATTTATTCCCAATGTTATTTGTAACAGTTGCTTGTGGTGCTATATCTGGTTTCCACTCATTAGTTGGATCAGGAACTACATCAAAACAATTGGATTCAGAAAAAGATATTCAATTAGTTGGTTATGGTTCTATGCTTATAGAAGGTGTACTTGCAGTTATAGCAATTATAACTGCAGCATACTTGACTAAAGATGGTTTAGCAGAAACGTTAGGAAATGGTGGACCAATAAATGTATTTGCAAGTGGATTAGGACATTTTATGGAAAATGGTTTTGGATTGCCATTTAGCGTAGGTAGCACTTTTACTGCACTTGCTATTTCAGCATTTGCACTTACATCACTAGATACTGCTACTCGTCTTGCAAGATTCATATTCCAAGAATTTTTTGAATCAAAAGATGCATCAGCTCCAAATCCTCTTACAAATAGATATGTATCAACTGGAATTACAGTTGCGTTAGGTGGAGTATTGGCATTTAAAGGTTGGACAACTATTTGGCCAGTATTTGGTTCTGCAAACCAATTACTTGCAGCAATTGCGTTATTAGCACTTGCAGCTTGGCTAAAAAAATCGGGCAAAAAATATTCTATGGCATTATACCCAACTGTATTTATGTTTGCCGTAACACTTAGTGCGCTTGTATTGCTATTTGCAAACAATATTTGGGGTGACAAAAAATCTTTTGTATTAGCTGGTTTTGCAGCAGTATTGTTTGGATTAGCTATAGTATTAATCGTGGAAGCAAAAAAAGCATTTACTGATAAATAATTATAATAGTAAAATAATGCTAGTTATAAAATAGAGAGAATTATATCAATTCTCTCTATTTTTTTATTATATCCATTCTTTATCAAATTTGATTTCAAAATCTAGAGAAATTGAGTAGTGAGCAGCTTACTTGTGAAAGGAAGATAGAGAGCGTATAATTAAAAGTGAAATTATCTATAAAAAGAGGTGATATAGATGGGCGATAATTACAACATAAAGGAATTTATAAAAGATATAGGATTGTTTTTCAAAGGAGCAACAGATTTTGATAGAAAATCTAGAGGCATGCTTGAGAAAGAAGCTAGTTATGAAATGGATTATTTCATGTTGCTTTGCTTTGCTGATTTATTGGGTCTTCCATTGCCACTTAATTACTATACTTTAGAGTTATTACCATATCTTGCGGAAGACATGGAACCATGGCTTCGTAGGATGGGAGATAGAAAGAGCATGTGGGAAGAAAAAGGTTCAGATTATGATTTCGATGCATAGGAGTGATTAAAATGGCAAATATTATATTTTTTGGAGGCAAAGGTGGGGTTGGGAAGACAACTTGTTCATCTGCATATGCAATAAAAAGTGCTGAAAGCGGGCTGAAAACACTTTTAGTTTCGACAGACCCTGCCCATTCTATAGCGGATGTTTTTGAAATGAAAATAGGAAGAAATGTAATTGAAATAAGAAATAATTTAGATGGGTTAGAAATAGATTCAGCATATGAAAGCCAAAAATATATAAATGGTATCAGAGGCAATTTAGGAACCATACTTAGTCCAATTGTTTTGGAAGAAATTAATAAGCAATTAGATGCAGCAGCTGTATCACCGGGTTCGCATGAATCTGCTATGTTTGACAAAATGATAGAAATAATAAATGACTATTCTTCAAAATACGATAGAATTATATTTGATACGGCACCAACTGGTCATACGATAAGACTATTGTCATTACCAGAGCTTTTAGAAGGCTGGATTGAGACGCTCATAGCAAAGAGGAGAAAAGCGCTTGCTATATCGCAGATGGCTAAGCGAAAGATTAAAGATGAAGAAGCTATATTAAATGATCCTATTGTAAAAATTTTGATGAGACGAAAGAAAAATATGGAAAAAGCAAGACATATTATGATAGATAATAGGCAACTGAATTTTATATTTGTATTGAATGCAGAAAAACTGCCAATAGAAGAGACTAAGAAAGCTATAAGTGCGCTTGAAAAGTATGAAATACCTGTACAAGAACTTATAATAAATAGAATATTACCAGAAAATGTTCAAGATGAATTTATGAAAGAAAAGAAAGCTCAAGAAAGACATTACCTAAATGAAATAGAAAATGTATTTGGCGATAAGAAATTGCACAAATTACCTTGGAGAGCGAAGGATGTTAGAGCCGAGACTATTGATGAATTAGCGAAAGAATTGAGTTTGTAGTTATAATAAACTATATAATCAGAAAAAAAGAAACGCTAGGAAGCGTTGCGCTCGAATGGCTTAAAATACAGAAAAACTTTATAAAAAGGCTTGCAAAATATGATTAAACTTGCTATACTAGTTTTTGTTGAGTGACGAGCTCAGCAGTGAGAAACGACCTTTGAAAATTGGATAGTGAGATAAATTTCGTTTCATTTATATATGAAACGAGCAACCAAAATGTCACAAAATTTTGTGACAATGTGACTTTTAGTCACAGCAATGCGACTTATAGTCGCAGCGAATTAACATAAAAACATTTTTGTTTTTACGTCAATTACGTCAGTTTTGACTGATGCTTAATTAAACTTTTATATTGAGAGTTTGATCCTGGCTCAGGACGAACGCTGGCGGCGCGCCTAACACATGCAAGT
>JAOAQY010000170.1 GCA_025210965.1 Tissierellales bacterium | reverse complement strand
TCTTCCATGTGATTTTATTCTCATTTTTATCTCAGATATTTTTTCTTCGTCTATAGACATATCCATGAGTTCATTGTAGGTCTTGAAAAATATTTCTAATCCCACTTTTATAACTATAAGTGACACCACCGCCCCTGCGATTGGGTCAGCTGCGGCAAATCCAAATCTAGCACCAACTACTCCAATAAGAGCTCCTATAGATGAAAGTGCATCTGATCTATGATGCCATGCATCTGCTATAAGTGCATCACTCTTTATTGCCTTTCCCTTTCTATAACTTAGCTGAAACTGCATTTCCTTTATTATTATAGATAGTATGGCAACGTATACAGCCCATATACTAGGGACACCTTCTGTTCCTGCTATAAGGCTCTTTATTGCTCCATATCCTATATTTAATCCCACCGCTATCAGTATGATAGAGAGTAAAAATGTAGCTATTGATTCTGCTTTTTCATGTCCATAAGGATGCTCTTTATCTTCTGGTTTAGCTGCTACGTGTAGCCCAAATATGAGTCCAATAGAACTAGCCACATCTGTCAATGTATGTATACCATCTGCTAGTATTGCCTGTGATGATCCTATTATCCCCACACCTATTTTAAGTACAGTAAGTACAAAATTTAATAATATACTAAGCCAAAGTACTTTTTTCCCTTCTTCGTATCTTTCCATTTTCTTCTCCTTTTTGATATATCTATGCATCGGTTTTTCAAATACTTGTTTTTGATTAGCTCTATTTGTATTATATCCATTTAATCGCATATGTAAATGCTTTTGAACAAAATAACATTGGTCTTCATTTTCACTTGATTATAATTCTCGTATTCATGATACCCTTCTTTATTGTTGTTTTTCAAAAAAAAACTGCATTTGTAAATTGGGTTAAAACATAAGCCATGTCAGTCTCAGCTTCTAATACATGAGTATTAATTAATAGAATTTTTTAGCATAGTTTTTCTTGAATTCTTATACGGTCATAGGGTATACTATAGATAAGATTCTATATTTAAGAATTTTTGATTTTTTAAGAATTTAAAGGAGGAATTCCCATGTTTACAAAAGATACAACAATCGGTCAATTACTTAGAGAACAACCAGAAAAAGCAGCTGTTTTAATGCAGTTTGGTATGGGTTGTGTAGGTTGTCCATCAGCTCAAATGGAGACTCTTGCTGAAGCTGCAATAGTTCACGGTATGGATATCGAAGAATTATTAGCTGCTCTTAATGCATAGTCCTAGATAGAAAATAGCGTTTAAACCCTTAGATTTTGATATCTAAGGGTTTTTATTTTAATTTTTCAAATAAGTTACCTTAGGGTGGTGCCAGGCACCACCCTAAGGTAACTTATTTGCTCAAAAAAAGCCGTTATCTCACAATTTTATGCGAGATAACGGCTTTGGTAGTTTAATTTTAGTGTTCTGAAATATAAGCCCACTTGTACTCTTCTTCAAGAGCAACAGGGAATCTGTAAATGTCATGAACGTATGGTTTATCAATAACGTTTCTTGCTGGGTAGTAGATCATGATAATAGGCTCGTCTTCTGCTAATAATAACTCTGCATCAAGCATAGCTTGGATTCTTTCGTCACCAACTGTAGTTTGAGCTTTGTCTATTAATGCATCGTACTCAGCATTTGACCAATAAACTCTGTTATAAGGTCCATCAGTTACCCACATTTCAGCAAATGTCATAGCATCGTTATAGTCTCCAGACCATCCTGAGAAACTGATTGCGTAGTCGCCTTTTCTCTCTTTATCAAGTCTTACTTTAAATGTTGTAGATTCGATAGAGATTTCAACGCCAAGAGCTTGTTTCCACATTTGTTGGATAGCTTGTGCTATTTTCTTAGCAGCATCTGAATCCCCAGTTAAATAGTTTACGTTTGCTTCGAAATCTTCTTTAGTTTTTCCTAATTCTGCTAATCCTGCTTCAAATAATTCTGCTGCTTTTGCAATTGCTTCTTGTCCTGTACCTGCATCCACTGGATCTTTAAGTGGAGATTGTGATCTGAAATCGCCACCTTCTGATTTCTTTCCTGGCATACCGTAAGGTACTAAACCTGGTGCAATTCTAGCTCCGTTATTGTGAAGAATACCTTCAACAAAACCTTTTCTGTTAAGTGCCATTGAAAGCGCTTTTCTAATATTTTTGTTTGCCATGAATTCATTTTGCATATTACATTGTAAATACCAGTTTCCTGCTAATGTAAATGATTTGAATCCTTCAGCATCTCTGTACTTAGGTAAGAATTCTGAAGAAACCAACATAGCATCTAATTCATTAGTTTCAAATAAGTTTACTGGTGTATTTTTGTCACCGATCATGTCAGCTTCAATTCTAGCAAGCTTAACTGTTTCAGCATCCCAGTAGTTTTCATTTTTCTCAAGAGCTAAGTTTTGCTCGTGATTCCACTCTACTAACTTAAATGGTCCATTGAATACCATGTTGTCAATGCTTGCACCATAAGCATCTCCCGATTTCTCGATAGCTTCTTTTTTAAGTGGGAAATAAGTTGGTCTTGCTGTTAAACTTGGGAAATATGCAGTTGGTCTTGCAAGCTTAACTTCTAATGTCTTTTCATCGATAGCTTTAATTGCTACATCATCAGCTGAACCTTCGCCTTTGTTGTAAGCTTCTGCGCCTTCAATATAGTATAAGAAGAATGCATATTGTGAAGCTGTGTTTGGATCTAATACTCTCTTCCAAGAATACTCGAAATCTTCAGCTGTTACTGCTGAACCATCGCTCCATTTTGCATCTCTCAATTTAAATGTGTATGTTAATAAGTCTTCTGATAGCTCCCAGCTCTCTGCGATTCCTGAACCTGGGTTAGCTTCTCCGTCTTTGTTAATTCTAACTAAACCATCGTAGCATGAATTAAGTACCTTTGTTGATACTGTATCTGTAGATGTTCCTGGATCTAAACTTGGTGGCTCAGAACTTAAATTGATTCTTAAAAGCTGCTCTGCAGCAAGTTTATTTCCACCCTCATCACTATTTGGAACCTCCGCTGTTACTTCTGTTTTTTCTGCATCGCTATTAGTTGGCTCTGTTGGTGTGCTGCCGCCACACGCTGATAAAAACATAGTCGATACCATAGCTGCTGCTAACAAGATCGATGTGATCTTCTTTTTCATGTAAACCCCTCCCTCAAATTAATGAAAATCTCGAAACAGCTTATACCGATTTTTTCACATGGTTTTTAAGCTGATGAAATTTTTCTTTGCATTGTATTGTGTTTCGGAAACGAAATTGCGTCTTTTTCGTCATCTCCTACTTTATAGACACCCTACCCATGCAAAAAGTTTATTTTTGTTCTATTAAGGTTTCGTCATATTATAATCGCATTTATTACATAGTCGTAATCTTCGTTTTGTGTGCTAGTTAATTCAACACTTACACGACTTCAGTATTGTTCTTAGCGTATCAAAAAAACTCAAAAAAAATAGCAAGGTTCAAAAATTTATTTGAACCTTGCATATGAACTTCTAATTGTGCTGATTATTTACCTTCTATAGCTTTGTCGATTTTCTCTTTATCAAAACCAACAATTTCTTCGTCTCCGATAATTAAAACTGGCACTCCCATGTATCCTTTCGCCATGAGTTCTTTTCTCGCTTCCATATCCGTTCCTACATTTTTTTCTTCATAAGCAATTCCCTTTTCTGTTAGGTACTGCTTAGCTGTAGTACAATGTGGGCAAGTGTTGCTTGAGTATACAATAACTTTATCCATGTTATAAACCTCCCTTGAGTTCTTTAAGTTGAGTCCATTATACCCTAAGGGGGTATGCGTGTCAAGTCTAATCTAATATCTTATTCAATCTTTCTTCATCAAATCCTATAAGTTCTTCTCCATCTATTATGATAACTGGCACTCCCATATATCCTTTCGCCATGAGTTCTTTTCTCGCGCTAGGGTCCGTACTAACGTTCTTCTCTTCAAACGGAATATTTTTATGTTTAAAATAGTCCTTCGCCGATATACAATATGGACAAGTACTAGATGTGAATATAGTTATATTTTTCATTCTTTCGCCTCCTCGAGTTGTTTCATTAAATTTACTTATTCGACTAATTTATACCCGAGAATATTTTTTTAAATCTATCGTTTAGCTATTTTTTATAGCCCAAAAAGCATCTGCTAAATTTGCAAATTCTAATAAACTAAGAGTCTCTCCTCTTCTTTTCGCATCTATATCTGCATTTTCAAGAGCTTCTCTTACTAGGTCTTTTCCAAGGCTCATCCCACCAGCTAATGCATTTAAGAGTGTCTTTCTTCTCATTCCAAATGCAGCTTTTACAACCGCAAAAAACAAAGCTTCATCTTTCACTTTAACTGGTTTTTCATCGTATAAGTCCAAACATATAACCGCTGAATCAACCTTTGGCGCTGGCATGAATAATTCTTTTCCAACTATACTCACTATTTTAGGATTAGAATAGTATTGAACTGCAACAGAAAGTGCTCCATATGCCTTAGTACCTGGTTTTGCCTGCATTCTCTCAGCAACTTCCTTTTGAACCATAACAGTAACTTTGTCCAAATCTATACCTGACTCCAAAAACATCATTACTATAGGTGATGTTATATAATAAGGTAAATTTGCAGCAACTTTAATTTTTTTGCCTTCGAACTCTCTTTTAACCAGTTCATGTAGATCGATTTTGAGTATATCTCCCTCAATCAAAGTGAAATTATCATACCCCTGAAGTGTGCAATAAAGTACCTCTCTAAGCCTTTTGTCGATTTCTACAGAAACCACCTTACCAGCGCTTTCACAAAGTGCCTGTGTAAGTGTTCCAAAACCTGGGCCTATTTCAAGCACATAGTCGTCTTTTGTTATCTCAGAACCCTCCACTATTTCATCTAGTACTGTATCACTTATCAAGAAATTTTGCCCAAGTCCTTTAGAAAATCTAAAGTCAAAAGCCTCCATTACTTCTCTTATCCCCTGAGGCGATGTTAATTTACTCATTTATTCCCAACCTTTCTATTGCCTCTTCAAACTCACTACGACTGACACCATAGTGATTGAGACGTTTTAAAAACTGCTTTGCATTTCCATATCCTATTCCCAACATTTTACCAAGTTTATCTCTATCTAATTGAGCCTTTTGACTACCTACTAGCCCGTATTTGTACAAATCACTCATATTAAATTCTTTTCTATCATCTGTCTCTTCTCTTACCGACTCTAATGCTGCACGTATCGCTTCTGGACTAGCATTTTCAATACCAATATTGTCGTCTTTTGTAGCTAGTTCTCTAGGTAAAAATGCATGCTTACAACCCTTTACCTTTGCTGACAATTTCTTTCGAATAGTTTCCCCTGCATAATCAGGATCTGTAAAAATTATTACCCCTCTTCGCTTTTGCGCTTCTCTCACTCTATCGATCAAATCCTTTGGAAAACCAAATCCGTGAGTTATTATCAATTCTGCATCTACTGCACGCTTTACAGCAGCAACGTCATCTTTGCCTTCTACAACAATTATCTCTTTAATCAACTATTTCACCTTCTTTTACTAACATATAACTGAAACTCCCAACACCTAAAGAAGTGGGCTTTCCGCACGGAGTTATAAAACAACTATATTCCAAACAATCTCTTAGCATTTTCCGTAGTAATTTCTGCCAATTTTTCGGGCGACATTCCCCTTAAATTTGCTATATAATTCGCTGTATGTCTCACATATGCCGGATTATTTCGCTTGCCTCTATTTGGCTCTGGTGTCAGATAAGGACCATCTGTTTCAACCAACAAATACTCTAAATCTATATTTTCAGCAACTTCCTTTGGTTTTTTAGCATTCTTAAATGTAACAACTCCTCCAAGTCCTATGAAAAATCCCATTTTGATATACTCATTTGCCATCTCTAGACTTCCTGAAAACGAGTGAATCACACCTCTAAGATTGCCATCTGCAGCTTCCCTTGCAATTATTTCAAATGTATCTTGATGCGCTTCTCTATCATGAACTATAATAGGAATGTTTAATTCTTTTGCAAGTTTTACCTGCTTTTCAAACCACTTCTTTTGCACTTTTCTTGGTGAAAAATCATAGTGGTAATCAAGTCCAATTTCTCCTATCGCAACTACTTTTCCTTCACCTGCTAATCGTTTGAGTTCATCAAACCTTGATTCATCCTCTTCTAACTCATTTGCATCGTGTGGATGTACTCCTACCGCTGCATAGATGATATCGTTGTCTCTAGCAAGTCTTATAGATTTTTTTGATGATTCCATATTGCAACCTGGATTTATAACATAATCTATTCCCGCATCTTTTAATGATTCTATGACTTGTGCTCTATCTTCGTCGTACTTTTCACTATCTAAGTGACAATGTGTATCTATATACATCTTTTTCTTCTCCTTATTGATTCCTGTTTTTACCGTGTTTTCTAAGGTATTTTTCAACCTCTTTTTTGTCTTCTTCTCCAACTTCCATATACTTAGCAAGCTTTTTCTCTATGCCCATATCTCTGATGTATTCTAGTCTGACAAAATAATGATTTCCCTTACGATTTTTTTCCCAAGTAGCTGATTTGAACTCTTCCCAGCTTATAAAATCTTGATACATCTGAATTCCATTCTCACAAATTCTAAGTCCATGAGTATTCTTAAAACTCAAATCTACAACCCATACAAACCAAAATACATACAATAGTAAATATTCGTTGTATTGCTTTTGAATAATTGCCATTGCAAAAATAAATACCCACATAACACTCAATGTTACAGTAATTATTCCCATAATCTTTCTAGGATGTTTTGCCTTGTACAAAAGCTCTCCCACTTTTGATCTAGTCATCATGTAACGAATAGCATTTTTACCTACTGTAACGATTATAATAGCTGCCAATATGGCAAATGCATACATCATATCTTTTGCTCATCCTTTCACTTAGTCCATGCAGACTAATTTAAATTTTGTCACATCTGAAAAAGCCCCTTCAATCTGCTTTTCTTCTAAATTAAGATTAACAGATTAAAGGGGTTTTTGCAATAAAAACGACTAGCTAATTGCTGCTCCGCTCTCTATATCTTCAAGTGTCGATGCAAGTGTAAATCCTTCTTCATCACTTGCAGCTAATATCATACCATGTGACTCTATTCCTCTAAGTTTTATAGGCTTAAGATTCGCAACAAGTACAACTTTTTTTCCAACTAAATCTTCTGGTTTGTAGTGCTTAGCTATACCTGATACTACCTGTCTAGTTTCTGGCCCAACTTTAAGCTGCAATACTAAAAGCTTATCTGCCTTTGGATGTTTTTTCGCTTCTACAACTTCCGCAACTCTAAGTTCCATTTTGTCAAAATCATCTATTGTGATCTCTTCTTTGTGGTCAAGTTTTTTCACTTTTCCATTTCTCTCTTCATTTAATGCTGAGTTTACTTCATCTATTCTATCAATTTCCTCTTTGACATCTAATCTAGGGAACATTACTGCACCTTTAGTTACCTTTACTCCGCCTTTTAAAACTCCCCATTTAGACAAGTTTTCCCAATTAGATAATTCTCCCTCTTCTATGCTGAATTGTTCCCAAATAGCATTAGAAGTCTTCTCCATAAATGGTCTTATAAGAACAGATATTATTCTGATAGACTCTGATAAATTATAGAGTACTGTATCTAATTTGCCTTTGTTTGCTTCGTCTTTAGCTAGTAGCCAAGGTTCAGTCTCATCTATATATTTATTTGTTCTGCTAATAGCTCTCCAAATTTCTTCCAACGCCTCACTGAAATTCAAGTGGTTCATTTTTTCTTCCATCTTAGCTGGTACAGCAGTTACTAATTCTGCTAGCGAATCATCAAAATCAGTTTTCACATCTGCATTTGGAAGTATTCCATCATTGTACTTAACTACCATAGCTGCCGTTCTACTAACTAAGTTTCCTAAGTCATTTGCTAGGTCAGAATTAAGTCTGCCAATAAACTTCTCTTTAGTAAATGACCCGTCTGAACCGAATGAGAACTCTCTAAGCAAGAAGTATTTAAGTGCATCTACACCATAAAGCTCTATAAGTGGCTCTGGATACATCACATTACCCTTAGACTTACTCATTTTGTCATTGTCAAAAAGAATCCAGCCATGTCCGAATACTTTCTTTGGAAGTGGAAGGTCTAATGCCATCAAAAATGCTGGCCAAATCAAAGTGTGGAATCTAACTATTTCTTTACCAACTAAGTGAACATCTGCTGGCCAATACTCCTTGAATTTACCATCGTCATCTGATGTATATCCAAGTGCTGTGATATAGTTACATAGTGCATCTAACCAAACGTATACAACATGTTTTGGATCAAATGGTACTTGTACGCCCCAGCTAAATGAAGTTCTAGATACGCACAAATCTTCAAGCCCTGGCTTCAAAAAGTTGTTTATCATTTCATTAGCTCTAGATGCTGGCTCTAAAAATTCTGGATTGTTTTGAAGTAAATCTAAAAGTCTATCCTGGTATTTTGAGAGTTTAAAGAAGTAAGCCTCTTCTTCTGCCCACTCAACTGGTCTACCACAATCAGGACATTTTCCATCTACTAGTTGTGTATCTCTCCAAAATGCTTCACATGGCGTACAATAGTGACCTTCATATTTTCCCTTGTATATATCTCCTTGATTGTACATTCTCTCAAATATTTTTTTCACTGCTTCTTCGTGATAGTCATCTGTAGTTCTAATGTAGATACTGTGGCTAATCTCCATTGTGTCCCATAATTTGTGGATATCTGCAACTATACCATCTACATATTCCTTTGGAGTTACTCCCTTTTCATTTGCTACTGTTTCTATTTTTTGACCGTGCTCATCACTACCTGTCAAAAACTCCACATCGTAGCCCATAACTCTTTTAAATCTAGCTAGTGCATCTGCTGCAACTGTTGTATAGGTATGTCCTATATGTAGATTGCCACTTGGATAATAAAGCGGTGTTGTTACATAAAATTTCTTTTTTTCACTCATTTGAAATCCTCCTATTTGACTTTTATATTTTATAAGTTCATATATTTTTGGCATAAAAAAACTCCGCCCTCTAATCAATAGAGGCGAAGATAGTCGCGTTACCACTCTAATTTTGTATAAAATTCACACTTTATACCTCGGTAGGTTTCATTCAAAACCTTGCTTTTATAACGGTTGCTGCCGTCTTGACCTACTTCATTTCAATCAAGCTGTTCAGGGGCCATCTTCAATCTATTCTCATGTCGCCAGCTTCCACCTACTCCAGCTCTCTTCTCACACATCCTAGATTTACTCTTCCCATCAATACATTTATATTTCTTTGAATGTTTTGATTATATACGAGAGCTGTAATTTTGTCAATCTTGATTTCTAGGTTGCTTTTAGTCTCATAAGATGTTACACTTAGATTGAAAATTTAATAAATTTTGAGAAGTTTTTCTTTTCAATTTTTCAAGCTAGGGGGGTCGCATACTGGGCGGCTGAGATAAAGAACTCCATTCTTTGACCCTTAACCTGATCTGGATCATGCCAGCGTAGGGAAGTTGTACTATTTGTGTTTTTTCGCGCAATTCCTTATTTGGGGATTGCGCTTTTTATTTTTAAATTGCATCTTCGAATAAAGAACTAAAACACAGTCGTCTGGTAGATTCAATCACAATATAAATCTAGGAGGCGATTTTTTTATGAATATCCGCAAATTAACACTATCTTCTATATTCATTGCGATGGGCACTCTACTTGGCCATCTCATTGTAATTCCGATTGGCGTTTCGCGCTGTTTCCCATTACAACACACTTTAAATATTTTGTCTGCCGTTTTTCTAGGCCCAATCTATGCTGTTTTAAATGCATTTATGATCTCTCTTTTGAGAAATTTTATGGGCACAGGATCATTGCTTGCTTTTCCGGGAAGTATGATAGGTGCACTTCTGGCTGGAATTTTGTACTCCAAATTCAAAAGGCAAGAGCTTGCCTGTATTGGCGAACTTATAGGCACTGGACTTTTGGGAGGATTGTTGGCATTTCCCATTGCTAAATTGTTCATGGGTAGTTCTGCGGGTGCATTTTTCTTTGTAGTACCATTTTTCATAAGTACGCTAGGAGGTTCTCTAATAGCATTTATAATGATGAGAAGCTCTGCTTTTGTCAAACAACTAAGAAGTAGCAACTCAAGTGTATAGATCTAGTGACAAAATGGAAGAATACTGCGGCGTACTCGGTATATTTTCCAAAAACAACATGGATTTAAAACCACTTTTATACGATGGACTACAATCTCTCCAGCATAGAGGTCAAGAAGGTGCTGGAATCGTTTGGTCTGATAACAGAGGTCTTAAAAGCAGTCACAGACTAGGTTTATGTTCTAATCTTTTTTCGTCAGACTTTAATATATCAGGTAATATTTCAATAGGTCATCTACGCTATAGCACTTCACCTAATCTAAATAAAAGTGCTCTAGGTCCACTGCTCTCTAGTTCGAATAAATTTGCACTCGCTCACAATGGGCATCTGAAAGTTAGCACACTAGGTGATGTAGATACTCTTGAGGCCGTCCGTATACTCGAGCATTACGACTCTAATAATTGGGCAAATGCATTTAGATCTTTTGATTCTGAGCTAGATGGCAGTTATGCTTTTGTATTTATGACCAGCGATAGATTGATTGGTATGCGCGATCCTAGAGGTATAAGACCTCTAGTTCTTGGATCTATAAATGATTCTATCTGGATACTCGCTTCTGAAAGCTGCGCCATAGAATCTATGGGCGGAAAATTTATTAGAATGATAGAACCAGGAGAAATAGTAGAAATAAATTCACATGGCTTAAAAAGTTATAAATCGTCAAACACAAAAATAGACGAAGAACTTTGTGCTTTTGAGTATATATATTTTTCAAGAGCTGACAGCATCATTAATAATAAATGCGTACACGAATTTCGATTCAATTCTGGAATTGAATTGTCGAGAAAATTTAATTTTCCAGATGCTGATATCGTAATTGGCGCTCCTGATTCTGGTATACCTGCTGCAATGGGTTATGCTAGTGGCTCTAAATTTCCATTTGTAGATGGTTTTATCAAAAATCACTATATGGGCAGAACATTTATAGAACCTGAATCCAATATTAGAAAGAAAAGGCTAAAACTAAAATTAAATGTTCTTAAATACAATGTTTCAAACAAAAATGTAGTACTTGTTGATGATTCTCTTGTGAGAGGAAATACCTCTAAATACATGATTGAATCTTTGAAATCATGTGGCGCTAAAAATGTATATTTTCTATTGGCATCGCCACCGATAACTTCACCTTGTTATCTTGGTATAGATACTAAAACTCATGATGAGCTGCTAGCTTATAACAAATCACTAGATGAGATAAAAATTTCTCTAGGTGCTGATGCTCTTGGGTTTTTAGATATAAATGATTTAAATAATATTGCTGGTTCTAATCAGCTTTGTAAAAAATGTTTTAATTCAAATTTTAAGGGGGATTTAATGATGAGAAATTACACAACTCAAATGGATGCTGCTAAAAAAGGTATCGTGACTTTAGAAATGCAAAAAGTAGCTAAAAAAGAAGGTATCGATGAAAATATTTTAATGGAGAGAATTGCCAAAGGAACTATTGCTCTTCCAGCTAATATTCATCACTCTAATCTCGAACCAGAAGCCGTAGGTGAAGGTCTTAGAACTAAGATAAATGTCAATCTTGGAATATCTAAAGACGCATACGATATAGATGCTGAACTTGAAAAAGCTCAAAAAGCTATAGAATTAAAAGCTGAAGCTATAATGGATCTTAGTAATTATGGTAAGACTGAAGAATTTAGAAAGAGATTAGTAGATATGAGCCCTGCTATGATTGGTACAGTTCCTGTATACGACGCTCTAGGTTTTTATGAAAAAGAACTTAAAGATATAAAATCAGAGGATTTCTTGAAAGTAGTTGAGAAACATGCTCTAGATGGAGTTGATTTTGTTACTATACACGTAGGTATGAACAAGAAAACAGCGCAGAGATTTAAAGACAATCCAAGACTCACAAACATTGTATCTAGAGGTGGATCTCTTATGTTTGCATGGATGCTATTGCACGATGCTGAAAATCCATTCTATGAATATTACGATGAGTTATTAGATATTTGTGCAGCCCATGATGTAACTCTTAGTTTAGGTGATGCTTGTAGACCAGGTTGTATTGCAGACTCAACTGACGCTAGTCAAATAGAAGAACTTATAACTCTTGGCGAATTAACTAAGCGTGCTTGGGAGAAAAATGTTCAAGTAATAATTGAGGGACCAGGTCATATGAAACTTGATGAAGTAAAAATGAATATGGCTCTTGAAAAGAAACTTTGCCACGGTGCACCTTTTTATGTATTAGGACCTATCGTAACTGATGTAGCTCCAGGATACGATCATATTACAGGAGCTATCGGTGGTGCTATTGCAGCAGCCTCTGGTGCTGATTTCCTCTGCTATGTAACACCTGCTGAGCATTTACGTCTGCCAACAATTGATGACATGAAAGAAGGTATAATGGCTTCAAAAATTGCTGCCCACGCTGGTGATTTATGCAAGAAAACTCCAAACGCAGATCTATGGGACTATGAAATGAGTGAGGCAAGAAAAAATTTGGATTGGAATAAAATGTTTGAACTAGCTCTTGATCCAGAAAAAGCAAAAGAATACAGAGCTTCTTCTATACCTGAAGACGAAAATTCTTGCTCTATGTGTGGTAAAATGTGCCCTATGAGAAATATCAAAAAGGTTTTAAATGGAGAAGATGTAGGGATACTCTAACATAGCTTACAAATGTATCTGAAACTCCAACGGGATTCTCTGGTATTATAACTGTAAAAGCAATATTTAATAAAACAATTAACAAAATAGTTATCAAAAGCTAGTATTGCATTTGAAGTAAAAATGCTAACTAATATATGAAAAAACTCGGCCTAAAGGCCGAGTTTTAATTTTCCCTTTTAAGTTTAGGCATCTCAATCTTCACTTATAATACCCATAACTTTTCACTTGTTTTTTACTTTTCTTTTTTAATTGCTTTCATACAAGCAGGGCAGATATTTTTCCCTTTAAATTGGGAAACATTCTTGGCCTGTCCGCAGAATATACAAGCTGGTGCATATTTCTTTAGAATAATTTGCTCTCCGTCTACATAAATTTCTAAAGAATCTTTTTCTGCAATCTCCAGTGTTCTCCTCAATTCAATCGGAATTACGACACGTCCTAATTCGTCTACTTTTCTTACTATACCCGTTGACTTCATGAATCCACCTCCTATAGATAGTGCTTCCAAAGCCTTGATCGTACTCATACTGCTCAAAGCAGGAAAGTTCCGTCATTTTCTAGAAATTATCCCCTTCTCTCTAAAAAAATCCCCTAATAATGAAATAATTTCCTTTAATTGAAATGGCTAGTAGAATTATACCCGATTGAATTCGATAAAAACATTTTTTTGATATTTTTATAAATTTTTTTCGATTTTTTATAAATCTAAAACTTCCTGATAAACTTCGTTCTTGGATAGACTTCTAGATTTAGCGACCTTTTTTATGGCTTCTTTTTTCGAAATACCACTCTCCATATGATATTTTACTGCTTCTACTATTGAAAGATCATCTACAGGATTTTTCTCTTCATATACTTCACTTGTTCCCTCTAGCACTATTACATACTCCCCGCGAGGGTCTATTTCATCGTAATACTCAATTGCCGTTTTTAATGTCAGACGCAATTTTTCTTCATATGTTTTAGTAAGTTCCCTACAAAGTGTTATATTTCTATCTCCAAAAACTTTGTATACCTCTTTCAAGAACGTCTTCAATCTATGAGGTGCTTCGTAAAATATGAGCGTTCTCTGCTCTTTTTTCAAAAACTCAAGTCTTTCTTTTCTCTCTTGCTTTTTCTTTGGCAAAAAACCTTCAAATACAAATCTTCTAGTTGGAAGTCCTGATACTATAAGCGCTAATACCGATGCCGATGCTCCTGGAAGACCTACAACTTCTATTCCAGCTTCTATGGCAAGTGCGATTAAATCCTCTCCAGGGTCAGATATCCCTGGCATACCAGCATCAGAAACCTGCGCTATATTTACACCACTTAACAATTTATCTATTAATACTGGACCTTTTTCTATTTTGTTGTGTTCGTGATAACTAAAAAGCGGTTTTTTTATCTCGAAATGATTCAAAAGCTTAAGTGTATGTCTAGTATCTTCCGCAGCTATTAAATCTACTGATTTTAATGTATTTATCGTTCTAATTGTGATATCCTCTAGATTTCCAATTGGTGTCGGACAAATATAAAGTGTTCCTATTTCCACTATTTTTCCCTCGCTTCCCAAAGTTCACCATAAATTTCGTGAATCTCTTTTGTATAATTTCCATCTTGATCATAAACATAAAGTGGCTCTTGAATCTTTAATTCAGAAGCTCCTTTTTTTATAGCTTTTATAAGCATTAGATTAGGTTGTTTTCCTAGTTTTGGATGTATAAATTGTATAGTCTTTGGCTCTAAATCGTATTTTCTCATAAGAATAAGCATATCGACCAGTCTAAGTGGTCTATGAACCATGAAAAACTTTCCACTAGTATTTAAAAGTTCCGAGGCTACTCTGATGACATCCTCTAAGTCGCACAATATCTCATGACGCGATATGGCCTTTTGATCATCTGGATTTACTATACCTTTTCCAGCAGGCATATATGGCGGATTCGTAGTTACAACATCAAATCCTGCCTTTCCTAGTTTTTCTGGGGCCTCTTTTAAATTCATTTGAGCTATTTTTATTACATCTTCCGCTTCATTCAATTGAACACTTCGTCTCGCCATATCCGCTACGTCACTTTGAACTTCTACTCCTATAATTTCCTTAGGATTTCTCTTTCCATATATAATAGCTGGTACTATTCCTGTTCCTGTTCCTAAATCCACCACTCTAGCACCTTTTTTTACCTCAGCATAATTTGCCAACAACACCGCATCTATTCCAAAACAAAACCAGTTTGGATTCTGGATTAATTTCAATCCCTTTAGCTGTAAATCATCAACTCTCTCATAATCACGACATAAATCCGTCATCTAACTACCCCACTTTCAAAATTCTATGTACTCTTAATTATATATGAAATTTCAAACAAAAAAAAGAACTGTTAGGTATTCCCAACAGTTCCCCAAATTCTAAAATTATTCTGGTTGTGGAGCGTCAACTGGACATACACCAGCACATGCGCCGCAATCTACACAAGCGCCACCGTCAATAACGTATTGACCTTCGCCCTCAGTAATTGCTCCTACTGGACATTCTGCTTCACAAGCACCACAGCTGATACATGCATCTGAAATTTTGTAAGCCATTCAAGCCACCTCCTTCAATCTTATCTTGACATAATAATACCACTATTGAGATGAGATTGAAAGAGTTTTTAATGAAAAAATAATACCTATCAATCAATAATATTTATCACTTTTCACTGTTATCTTGATTTTTAGAATCCCTTTTCTTTTTCACAAATGGCTTTTTATCTTGCTTCTTTGCATTTGGTTTATTTTGTGCATTTTGATCTTTTTCATTGGTTTTCTTATTTATTTTCTTTTTGTAATAATTTTTCTTTTTATTTTCAGAGCTTTTTCGGTTATCACCGTCATTATCTTTCTTAGCTACATTTTTCTTATCTTTATCGCCTCTAGGTTTAGCATTATTTCTCTGATTTCTATTGTTGTTATTCTTGCGTCTTGGCTTTTCCTTTTTTTGTGGAGCAAACTCTTTATCAAGTTCTTTTAAAAGTTTTTTCTCCTCTTCACTCACTGGCTCTTCCTTTGCATCTGCATTTACAAGTACACTCGCATCCTTTAAATCTGCCATCATTTCTTCTTTTCTAGATGCACAGCAGGATTCTTTTTTCAGCTCACTAGCATTTAATGTCATTACCTGCATTATGTCATCTTCATTTCTAACTCTTACTTTCACTTTTTGAGTAAGTACATTTACATCAATTACCATACCTTCTCCAAATTCTGTTTGAACTCTCTGTCCTTGTTTTGGAAGGCATTTTTTACACTCTTTATAAGTCTCTTCTTCGTAATTTAAGCAGCACATCAATCTGCCGCATACTCCGGAAATTTTAGATGGATTGAGAGACAATCCTTGCTGTTTAGCCATTTTAATAGATACTGGTGCAAAATCTCCCAAAAATGTACTACAGCAAAGTGGTCTACCACAACTGCCGTACCCACCAATCATTTTTGCCTCATCTCTAACTCCAATCTGTCTTAGCTCTATTCTAGTTCTAAATACAGATGCTAGGTCTTTAACTAGTTCTCTAAAGTCAACTCTACCATCAGCGGTAAAATAGAATATAACCTTATTGTTGTCAAACGTGTACTCCACATCAATCAATTTCATGTCTAATTCATGGTGTTCTATCTTTTCTAGGCAAACTTCAAATGCTTCCTTAGCTTTTTGCTTATTCTCTAAATGATGTGCTCTATCTTCATCTGTAGCTATTCTTATAACTTCCTTAAGAGGCGCAACTATATCCTCTTCGCTTATTTCCTTACGTCCAACCATTACGTGTCCAAATTCTACACCTCTAGCCGTTTCCACTATAGCATCTTCACCGGCTTTTATATCAAACTCTTTTGGGTCAAAATAATATATTTTCCCAGCCTTTTTAAAACGAATTCCTACTACTGTACTCATTTTTACACCTCCTGCATGGTTAAAAGCAATTGATCTATTGCTGCTGTATAGTTTATATTGTATTTTAAATCTTTGTCGAGAGCTTCTATAGCATCGATAATTTTGAACAAACCATCTCTGCTTACCCTTTGTGACTGTTTGTATAGAATTTCTTTATAATCTGAATTTATAATCTGATCTACCGTACCTGTCATTTTTACTATTAGCAAATCTCTAAAATAAATTCTAAACAATTC
Organism: Tissierellales bacterium; assembly: GCA_025210965.1. Lineage (NCBI taxonomy): Bacteria > Bacillati > Bacillota > Tissierellia > Tissierellales > Tissierellales bacterium. The sequence goes on along the minus strand of JAOAQY010000170.1, from coordinate 6,668 downwards.
TATTATATCATTAATTTCTGATTTTTTGTCTTGAAGCTCATTACTCATCTTTAAAACCATCAAGAGTGTTCCACCTAGAACCTCATCTATCAAATTTAATATATGTGCTCTTCGATCTTCAAATGAGTCATCTGTTGCAAATAGAACTGCCTTTCCTATTATTCCATTGGAATATGAGCTCAAGAGTCTAGCCCTACTTACCTCTATTTTATATTTTTCAACCAAATACTCTTCTATATCGCTCTGCTCTATAGGGTAAAATGCTATCTCCTGACATCTTGATAAAATAGTTGGCAATAACCTTTGTGCATTTGTTGCAACCATAAATATAACAACGTATTCTGGTGGTTCTTCTAGTGTCTTCAAAAATGTATTCTGAGCCTGTATTGTCATATTATCAGCTGACTCTAAAATAAATACCTTCTTGTCGCCAAATGGTCTCACGCTCATTTCCTTTTGAATTAAATCAATCTGCTCCCTCTTAAACCTACTTCCATCTGGAACATGCTCAAAAAAATCAGGGTGATTTCCACTATCAAATTGCATACAACTATCACAACTCCCACATGGCTCTGTATCACTATTTTCACACAATAGCACTTTAGCCAAATATCTAGCCGTCAATTTCTTTCCCAAACCAGCTGGTCCCTTAAACAAATATCCATGTGACAACTTTTTGCTCCCTATCATATCAATAAAATGATTGATTAAAGTCTCATGACCAACAATTCTATTCTCCATCTCTTATCTCCCAACTGTAACTTCTCAGCTTTTTACTTCTAATTTTGTTCTCTTCTCTTTGCATATCTCACTTCTTTTCAGTTTTCACATCTTTATAATTATCTCTTTGTACTATATCACATTCAAATTGCTCTTCTATATCTTCTTAAATTGCTCTACATCAATTACAAAAATAGTAGCTCCACCTATTGTGACCTCTATCGGATATGGAACATAAGCTCCATTTGGCCAAGGTGTTCCAGTGTTTGCTGTAGTCATTTTTGTCCTTGATTTGCAATTTTCTTCGATTATAGCTAATACATCATCAACTTTTTCCTTCGGAGTTCCAATTATGAGCGTCGTATTTCCAGCTTTCAAAAACCCTCCCGTTGTTGCTAATTTAGTTACACCAAATTTATTTTCACCAAGTGCTTCAACTAGCTTAACTGCATCTTCGTCTTGAACTATTGCCACAACTAATTTCATAAAAACGCCTCCTCTTTTTATTTAGTAGTTAGTCTTTAGTAGTTAGTCTTTAGTAGTTAGTCTTTAATCACTAAATACCAATACTACCCTCTATTTAAAGATAATTTTCCAACACTTTTTTTACGCTTTCAAATACAGTCTCTATATCTTCTCGCGAATCAATGATTTGAACATTCTGATCGTATTTAGCAAAAACCTCTTCATAACCCTTGTAAATAGATCTGTGAAATTCTTCTCCTGCTCTTTCAAGTCTGTCAAGTTCGCCACGTCCTTCTAACCTCTTACACGCAGTTTCATAATCAATATCAAAATATAATATCAAATCTGGAAGATATCCTGAAAGTGCAAAGTCATTTATCTCTTTTACTCTTTCTACCCCAAGTCCTCTAGCAAATCCCTGATAAACTAAACTTGAATGAACAAATCTATCGCAAATAACTACCTTTCCCTGCTCTAACGCAGGTCGTATTTTTTCTACATAATGCTGCGCTCTACTAGCCGCATACAGCAGTGCCTCTGTTTCTTTGGCCATATTTTCATTTATTGGATCTAATACGAGAGATCTTATCTTTTCGCTTATTTCCGTGCCGCCTGGTTCCCTAGTCATTATTATTTCTTTGTTGTTTTCTTCTAAGTATCTTCGTAGCATCTCTATTTGCGTTGTTTTTCCGCAAGCATCTGGACCCTCTATTACTATAAATAATCCTCCCACATTCCTACATCCTCTCTATTATTATGTCAATATATCCGTCATCTACTCCGAGTATTTCATGACCTGCTTCTATCAAATGCTCTATACAGCAAATCACCTCGTCATCTATTAACTCTCCAGGTACCACTATTGGAGTTCCTGGAGGATAGGGTATAACAAAATTTGCAGCAATTTCTCCGCTAGCTTTTTTTAGTCTGACATTTTTGCAAGCTGCGCTAAATGCTTCCGCCACAGTCATTTTAACCTCTGGTCTTACATTGCAGGCAATATTTTTTATAACACTATGTTCCGGTCTATCCTTGCATATCTTCTCCACTATTTCATAAAATCTTTCTAAATCACTAATTGTATCTGCTACAGTTAATATCAACACTACGCATTTAAAATCAGCCATTTCGACTTGTATCTTATAGTTATTCCTAAGTATTTTCTCCAATTCGTATCCTGAATATCCTTCTACACTTATTAATAATTTAGTGAAATCCTTTGTGTTTTCTATATTTTTATTCGTGCTTTTTATATTATATATTTCGCACCCATCTATTTTCTGCAATCTTTCTGACAAGCTATCAATCTTGTCCCCTAGTATCTCTAACAATTCTGCTCCATCATCTCTCATAAACTCAAATGCATATTCCATTGAGTTCATTAGCAAATACGACGGGCTTGTCGTTTGAAATGTAAACAATTTCTTTTCCAATTTCTTATGATCTATTTTATCTGTATTTAAATGCAAAACAGCAGTTTGTGTAAGCGCTGGAAGTGTTTTGTGATAGCTCTGTACTACTAAGTCTGCATTTGAATCAAGTGCTGATTTTATATTTTCTTGCTCATAAAATGGTAAGTGTGCGCCGTGCGCTTCGTCTATTATGACATATAAACCTGCTTCATGTGCTAGCTTTACTATCTCGTCTAAATTTTGACCAAATCCATAATAGTTTGGATGTGTCAATATCAATGCTTTAGCTTCAATATTGCTTTTTATGGCTGACGATATTTCCTCAACATCTACACCCATTGGTACTCTCCAATTAGAATCTATTTTGGGATATACATACGTAGTTTTTAAATCCAATAACCCTATAGCATTGTATATAGACTTATGCGCATCTCTCTGGACTATAACTTTATCACCTCTATCGCAAACAGTAGATATAGCAGCCATCAGCGCCCCTGTGCTTCCATTTACAGAAATATATGTTCTTTTTGTTTTATAAAACCCTGTCATTTCATCCATAAAGAGCTTAATTGCGCCTTCGGGATGCATTAGGTTGTCCGTGCCATCAACTTCGGTTACATCGTATTTTAAAGCGTTTTCCAGTGGCTCCCAAGCAAACGCTGCTTTATGACCTGGCATATGATACCTTTTTTCTACTTCATTTGAATAAGCATCTAAACTTTTTTCTATATAATTATTCTTCATGGTATATGCTCCTATTTATCTTGTATCTACCATTTGAATATCTTTTATCTTCAAGTATTCCTCTGAGTCTTTCGCTTGGCTTAAATACAAATGACAATACCTTATCTTCTCTATTAAATTTACAAATATATGCTTTTTTATACTCTCTATCACTCATGAATTTATATGTATAGAGTGTTTCACCTTCTGCTCTTGCTTCCATATATGATTTTATTTCTATGATTTCATCTATATTTATCTTTAACATTTTTTTGCTTCTTTTACCTATCTTTTTTTCTATGACAAATTCATCTTCTATTAGATTGTAAACATAGTGCGAAAAACCACTTAGCATAATTATTATATACAATATTCCAAATATCGCTAATATAGCAATCGCTACTGGGTGTCTAAATTCTTCTATCAATACATTGGTTTCAGTTATAAGCACATTCATAATTATGACATATATAAACGTCCAAAATATTATAAACCAAAGTGGTTTGGTTTTTTTTACCTCGTATTCTACTAAACGTCTTAACATATTTTTTCTCCTTCTATCTTTCGTATAAACTATTTCCCTTAGCATCAATTGCAACTATTGTAGGAAAATCCTTTACTTTTAGTCTCCTAACTGCCTCAGCACCTAAATCCTCATAAGCTATGAGCTCAGCCTCTACTATAGTGTGCTTTATAAGAGCTCCTGCTCCTCCAACTGCTGCTAAATATAAAGCTTTATTCTTTATCATTGAATCTATAACTATTTGACTTCTAAGTCCCTTTCCTATCATTATTTGAAGCCCTTCATCTAATAACTTTGGAGTATAGTCATCCATTCTATAACTCGTTGTAGGGCCACAAGATCCTATTACTTCTCCTGGTTTAGCTGGACAAGGCCCTACATAATATATGCTTGCCTTATCTAAATCAAACGGCAATTCTTCGCCGCTGTCTAATGATTCAACCATTCTCTTGTGCGCTGCGTCTCGTCCTGTATATATTATTCCGCTTAAATACAATCTATCTCCTGGCATTAATTTTTCTATAAATTCATCACTTAGTGGTAGTGTTTCATAATAATCTGCCATATCCAAGTCTCCTTACAATATTATTTTCCCATGTCTAGCCGCATGGCAATTTATATTTACTGCTATGGGTAATCCCGCTATATGCGTTGGATATGTTTCGATATGAACTGCCAAAGCTGTGGTTTTACCTCCTAGCCCTTGTGGACCAATGTCTAAATCATTTATATCTGACAAAAGTTCTTTTTCAACTTCAGCCCATCTATCATTTTCAGATGGAGTATTTATCTCTCTAAGTAGTGCTCTCTTAGCTATTTCACAAGCTTTTTCCATAGTTCCACCTATGCCAACTCCGACAACTATAGGTGGGCATGGATTAGGACCTGCATTTTTAACTGTCTCTATAACAAAATTTCTAACTCCTTCTAATCCATCAGATGGCTTGAGCATTTTTAAAGCACCCATATTCTCACTTCCAAATCCTTTAGGCGCAAATTCAATAGTCAATTTATCTCCAGCTTCGGTTTTTATATGTATTATAGCGGGAGTATTGTCATTTGTATTTATTCTATCAATTGGGTCTTTTACTATTGATTTTCTAAGATATCCTTCACCATATCCTCTTCTGACACCTTCATTTATAGCTTCTTCTAATGTCATACCTTCAATGATCACTTCTTGTCCTAATGTGACAAAGAACACTGCCATTCCAGTGTCTTGGCAAATTGGGTCACTGTTTTTCTTAGCTAAATCAGCATTTTCAAGTAATTGTCCCAATATAGATTTTCCTACTTCCGATGTCTCTTCTCCCAAACATTCTTTTAATCTTCCATATGTTGTATCTGGCAATTTGGTATTTACATCTATGCATAGTTTTTTTACAGCTTGAACAATCAATTCACTATTTATCTTCCTCATTTTTCGCTCCTTTAAAAGACTTATCTTTTTGAAATAATCCTTATTTTTTCTCTATTTTCTTCTGGACTTCGATTTATAAATTCAAGTTCTTTTTTTGTTTCTTTTCGCTGTTTTAAAATATCTAACAATCCATATGCTGCTAAAAATAAAAAACTTACCAAAACTGCTATTGCAATAATGTAATTCATACAAAATCCCCTCGCTTTATAAATCATTTGTTTACTTCAATATTGTATCACAATATTAAAGTATTTTAAAAGCCATCCCAAAAGGAATGGCTTTTAATTGAGGCTAACTTAATATACTAGCTTGACTTTCATAAATAGGGCCGTCCTCTTCTGTCTCAGTCTCAACTTTCATTTCTTTTACATCTGAAAGTGATGCGACTACGCGATCTGCGTCATCTAAAACTTCTATATTTTCATCTTTAAAAAGTTCTAGGTCTGAAACATGAATTGTATCTCCCATTTTTAATGATTTGACATCGATGTGAATCGAATGTTCTGGAATATGCCTTGGCATACATTGAATTTCTATTTCATCCAATGGATGTGCCATAACAGCTGTAGATCCTTGAAGAATATCCATATGATCAAATTTAATTGGAATAGCTAATTTGATTTTTTCATTCTCCTCAAGACGCTGAAAATCAACATGTAGTACATCTTCTGAAATTGGATGATATTGTACTTCTTTTACAATAGATTGTATTCTTTCATCTCCCAATTTAATTCCTACAATGCTAGATTCTCCACTTCTGTGCAAATACTTAACAAATTCCTTATTGTCTACGCTTATGTTTTGTGTTTCTTTGTTGTGTCCATAGACTACTGCTGGAATTAAACCTTTTCTCCTCAATTTTGATGCTTGAGTCTTACCTATCTCTAGTCGGTTTTCGGCGCTTAAAGTTCTTGTTGCTGCCATTTGAATTCCCCCTCTATAGTTATGGTATACATTGAAACTTCGAGTTTAACCTCAATTGTAGAAGGCACTAGTACTATGCCGCCTTCACTAAGGTAAATTTTACCCTATTTTTCCTATTTTAAACAAAAATAAAAATCATATCAAATAAATGCATTTTTTACTTTGACCAGTTTTCCTCAAGTTCAGATGTGGTATTTTTCAAAAATGCTTTAATCTCTAAAATTAAATTATTTGGCGTCGCTATAAATTCAAGCCCAGCTTTACAAGTTCCACCTAAATACCTTACCCAAACCACTTTACCCATCAATTGATATGGCATGTGATAAAATGTATAGTGAAAGCTTAGTACTTGACCAACTTTTAGGGGATAGTGCGTAAGTATCCCCATTCCACCTATAGATAAATCCTTAACAACAAATGCAAAAGGTGATTTCAAATCATATCTTTTTTCATTTTCAAATAAATGATAGCAATTTATTTT